>PATG01000101.1 GCA_002713555.1 Planctomycetaceae bacterium | reverse complement strand
TCTAGCAGCGTAATCGTTCAATTCTCTTGTGGTAGATTGTTCTTTGGTAATGATCTAGGAATACGAAAGCACCCTCATTCCTGCCGTAGTAGATGTCGCCAGACTTCTGGATCCTACCGGTTGGCTTAGCCTTGCTCTACATCCCCCGAATCCTGGCGGATCCGGCTACACGAACATGCGCGCGTCTTCCATCCCTCCACCCCCAGTATTCTCCCTTCTCTCTTCTCCCGTCTCCTTCCGTAGCAGGTGTCGCCAAACTTCTGGATGTCGTGTGTTGAGCACCTCAAAAACATGAGCAAATATGTTCAAAGGGCTGTTGCGAGCACCCATCCATAGCTTGATACGGCTACTGAATAGGGCCGTCTTGATGCCTTACTCGAACTCAACTGTAATTGTCGCATCGCCGAGCTGTACGATGTCGCCCGCAGAAAGCTGTTTTCGACGACGTGTTTCTATGTCTCCGTTCACCAGAACCTGGCCATCCTGGATTAGCAGCTTTGCCTGCCCCCCCGTATCGACAAGCGCATGGGCCTTGAGAAACTGATCAAGTCGGATAGTGGGTTCATCATTCAGAGGCATCTGGGAAAGCCTAGGATTCGCTTGCTGTGCCAGGGGATCTACAAAGAGCCTTTCGGCTATCTTAGTCCAAAATACTGCTAGCACTAGAGTAGGGCCAATTCTTGTCTTTACTTCATTTGTCGAAACGAATTAAACTCGGCCTCTTCCCAGCAAAACTCAGCGATTCATGAGGAGCTAGCAAATGCGATTTTCCCTTCCTTTGGTGGCGACTTTGCGCGCGGCCGTTTGTACAGCAATGCTGTTCATTCCATGCGGTCTTCTTTCTGCGGCTGAAAGTGCACCACAACAAACTAGAGCCCTGGCAAAAGGGTCACTGGATCCCAATTTACCTCTCTATCACCCTGTCGAAAACCTTGGCGGGGAGCTTCTACTGGGAGGCTCAAACACATTGTCGCACGTTGCATCGGTTTGGATTGACGGCTTCAAGCGGTTCTACCCGAATATCAAGATTTCGATTGAAGTCAACGGCTCACGGCAGGCAGTGAACGACGTAAGCGATAGCAAAACGCACATTGGGCTGTTGAGTCGCACTATCTACAAAACCGAAGTCGATACTTTTCGCAAAAATCATGGTTTCAATCCTACCATGCTCACCCCTTGCTTAGAACGAACGGCGATTTACGTTCACAAGGACAATCCCATAACAGGTCTGACGGTTGCTCAAATTGATGCCATTTTTTCGAGTGAATGTCGACGTGGAGGTGAAAAATATTGTGGCACCTGGAAGCAATTTGGTATCCGGGAAGATTGGGCCGGTCAGCCCATCGTCGTCCACGGTCGGACCAAGGACACTGGATCACAAGTCTTTCTTCGGCAAGCGGTCCTCTTGGGAGGTCCGTTTCGTGATGACATAAAAACGCATCCCAGCAATATTGAGATGCTGCAGGCAATTGCTAAAGACCGTAGCTCGATTGGTTTTAGTGGACTGTCCTATGCTTCTCCACATTTGAGAGCTGTACCGCTTGCATTCGTTGAAGGCGAGGAATTTGTGGCCGTTGATTCACCTCAAGCAGCACGCGGCCGCTATCCACTCGTCAGGCAATTGCAATTTGTTGTGAAACACAATCCCAAAGAAAAAATGCCTTCGATTGAACAGGAATTCATCAAGTACGTATTTAGTCGTCTGGGTCAGGAAGACGTTGTGAAGGCTGGTTTTCAGGCAATTCCAGCTCGCCCTGCTCACATTGCACTCGATGCGGTTGGGTTGGGAATTTCTCGCTAACAGCTTTTTATAGTCGTTAAATCGTACTGCATCTAACTATCGATTGCGTGGGCATTGCCCACCAACGCCACATTGCATGGAAGGCTTTCCCATGAAAACAACCTTAACTGCCCTTACTTTACTCTGCATCCTGATGCAAACAGTGAGCATCAGCCAGGCTGTTGATTCACGACGCGTTGGTACACAAGTCAAAAGTGCTCCCGATTGGGTCCATTCGGCAAACAATTTCAACGATCCATCGAATGGCCTGAACACGGCAATTGGACCTGCTGTGCGGGACCGTGCCAGCTTGTCGGGGGCTCAGCCTGGATGGAGCAGCTCCTCCCTACCCGCTAANGATCCCCTGCGCAATAATTGGAACGACAATTTCTACAATTCNACAGAGCCGGACCAACCGCATACTTTGCAGCGCTGGCGATTAGGAATCTACCCTGAAAATACCGATACGGGGGTTCTATTGACCGAAATCGTACGTGGATCAGCTGCTGAACGCGCAGGACTCGAAGTGAATGANCGCATTATAAGTGTCCATGGATATCAAGTTGGTTATGTTGATGNGACGCTGTACGACAGTGGGCAGGAATTCGAACGCCATGCCGACGATCAAGGCTGGGTGCGCTTGCTGGTTCAAAACAATCGCGATGGAAAATTGCTTAGCATTCCGGTCCAACTTGAAGCAAAACAGAAAGAAATTACAGGTACCGCAGCCTATCGGGGCCGATCCACTTTGCCACGTGACGCGATGTTGACTGTNGAATTGCGGGAAGTCTTTCAGAGAGGTATCCAGCCAGTTACCATAGCACAACAAACCTATAGTGTTGGTCGGCAGGTTCCTATACCCTTCACCTTGCAATACGATTCTAGTCAAGTCGATAACCGACANCTCTATGTCCTGCATGCCAATATTAGTGCTGCTGGACGGCAACTCTACAGATCGCAACAGGATATACCAGTACTTGGCAATAGCTCTTCAAGCAATCTACAAGTCCTGCTTGAATCTACGAATATTTCTCCCGGTGGCGACCCACTGCGAAATCGCAACGATGAACTTGGACAAATTGCACAATG
Source organism: Planctomycetaceae bacterium (assembly GCA_002713555.1). The sequence goes on along the minus strand of PATG01000101.1, from coordinate 10,369 downwards.
GTTCCGCGACTACTTGGGGCGTGAACCGAGAGCTCANGAGAAATATGTCTGGGAAGCTCATTTGGCACGTGGCGGATCGCTTTCAGATGCCCAGCTGCAAATACTGAGTACCCCTGAGTTCTATTACCAGTCCAATGCCGATGACACCTTNTATGTTCAGCGCATGTTCCATCTGGTCGCAAATCGTCGCCCATCCCAACAAGAAATCTCCCAATGGCTTAATCGTCTGCAGTACCATAATCGCATGCGTCCTGAGATGGCACGTGAGTTTTTAGCCATGGCGAATCAGCAAACAAGACGCTAATTGCAGNCNAGANCCCTCCAGGCTCATGCCGCGGNAGAAATCGTCACCAGCTCGTCGTTGACCGATTGTAATTCGGTCTCCCCGATCGTGTGCTGATTTGCTGCAAAGCCAACTACGAGTGCCAAATCACAAAGTCGATTGATGCGCTTTGGAATACCACCAGTCAATTGGTGAGCCAGCTGCAAAGCGTCTTCGGCAAATATGGTTCTCGTAGCACCGGCTGCCAACATGCGATGTTGAATATAAGCTGCCGTCTCATCNGAAGAAAAAGTTTGNAGTAGAATCTTAATNTCGATGCGCTGCTCAAGCGGGCGGTTACGCTGAATTGCCGAGAGCAATGCCGGTTGACCCGACAGCAGCAGGGTGAACGCTCGTTGATCGGCCGATTGTAAGTTTAAAAGCAATCGNAATGTTTCTAAGAGACCACTATCCTCCAGCAAATGGGCTTCTTCAACCAAAATGACCGTATGCAGTCCGCGCCGACTGCTTTCGTCGAAGGCATATTGAAGTCGACACAAACTTTCTTCGACCGTGTGTTTTGGGGGATCTGCTGGTGGAATACCCAGTTGTTCGGCCAGATAAACAAGCAAGTCACGACTGGACATGAGCGGAAACACAACACGTACAAATCTATCGACTGTCTCGTCGAGTTGCTCATTTAGTACAGAGACCAATAACGTCTTGCCAATTCCTGCAGGTCCAACCAGGAGGGCAGATTCACGACGACTTTCGATCGCATAGCGCAACTTATACAGGGCCGCCTGCTGCCGGTCCGCATGATAGAAAAAGCTATNGTTGNNCGTAGGTTCAAACGGCNTGGATTCTAGCTGCCAATATTCTTCGTACATGAATTGGATGCCTAAGTTTAGTCTTACGGTTGAGTCTTATCCAACATGATTGCCGATGAGACCATGACAAGCGGGGCCAAAAATTTCGAGTAGACTATTGATCGGTNCTGAAGACATGCTGGCGTCTGTAGCAGAATCGGCCACGATAAAACCTATATCGAGACGGCCATGCTGGATGATCTGTTGTGCTGNATTGCTCTGNGGCAAGATCGTTGCCGCCCCCAAGTCAAANAGGACCATGTCGTAGTGATAACGTAACACTCCTGCGGTAACAGACGTTTGGATACCTGCCAGCAATGCTTCTGCAGTAGAGCAAGGCCCGGCGAGTGGCAGAATTGCCAAATGGTCTTGCAACGATCTGACAACCGTCTCTGCTAAAGGGACACTACCATTGAGTGCATCTTCCCAACCTGTGTCAAATTCAAGTCCCAACTGAGTTGCCAGATCTCCTTTGGCAAAGTTGCCATCTACTAGAGCAACCTGCATATTGTTCTGAGATAACAAACGAGACAGGCATAACAACAAGGTCGAACAGCCGACACCAGGCCGTGTTCCGGCAATCCCTACCATGGTTCGACCAGCTTCACGTGCGCTGAGCAATTGATCGACGACGGGTGCCAGAACTTGGGAATGATCGCGAAGCAATTCGTCCACCACGGATGACCAACGAAAGGCATCTACTTCAAAGACTGGATCAAATGTAGCCGTTGGTGGAGGTTCAGNAGCTGAGAACGTCGAGAGCGGTCGTCGCGATGTNCCACCTGACGGCAAAGTTGGCATGGTTGCAATTGTGTCTGTTNTACGAGAGATCGTTGGTGCTGCTATCTCAGGCAGGGATTCAAGCNACTGCGTTTCTNCCGGATTCATTCCAATTGCATGCGTCTCTGAAANCAATGTGCCTTGATGAGGATCAACGATATTTGTCTCGATAAAATGAGTCGCTGGAATAGGCTCTGCGGCCATGGACGNTGAAAANANGTGTTGCGTCGTCTGGGTTGCCGGATGCATCAAAGTATGCAGCGCTGGAACCTGTTTCTCAGGGAGCGAAGTCGGTTCTGGTTCGGGAGCAGCATAAGCCCGGATGAATGCTTGATCAATCTGACTCATGGAAAAAATTCCTGCTGACCTAATTAGCGGTTGATGGTAGATGCCGTATCGAGTGAATCCTGGTNCTCGGCCACACTCGGAAGTTGCTCGGGTAAAGCAAGCGGCCGTTTGTTTGAGATCATGTCGCGTAGCTTTGTAAAATCCAGGGAACTCGGCCGTGAGGTATTCGGGAAACCGGGTAATTCTGTTGGCCCCTCTTCAATCTGTGGCAACTGAGGGCTAGATGGTTCGGGTGCGGTGGATTGTTCTTTGGCAGCGGACGCGTCTTCAGCTTCCTGGTCTGCAGGAACCTGCTTTTCTAGAACCTGACCTGCAAGAGATTGAGTCGACNATTCAGAGGGTAGTTGCCAGAATTTTTCCTCAGGAATAATGATACTCGTTCTTCCTAATCCTTGGGGACTTCCTACTTGATAGTCCACAGACATCTGAGTTGGACTGACGATCAGCCAATAGAGGAGACCCGCCGAAGCAATCAGTGCCAGGGTCGCAATCAATCCTGAATACGGAGCCAGACGCAAATACAATGGAAGTAGTGGGGTGGATGCAAGTTCCGGGACAGACGCGTGCGATGTAGACGTATTCGATTGAATTGTGGGTGGGTTGCTTTGTTGGGATGAATGCTTTTGTTGGGTACTATCCAGAGAGGAATTCGCATCTGCGGAAGCCTGCAAGTCGACACGCAAGAAGGGTCCAGTGGCCTCTTGATGTTGCAGGGATGGAGGCTGCAGGGAGGAAGATTGTTTAGCAGCTTCGTGTATCGGATCAACGACACTATTTTTTTCTACCTTGCCGACGGATGCGCCAACATAAGGCAATTGTGCGAGCACAATTGGGCGATGTCTCTGGGAGACACCCTTGGCTTGATGTTGGTCAATTCGGTATGGAGTTGCCACGTCGCCACATCCCTGTTAGCTAGGTTGAATCTGACAGTGTGCTAGCATATAGTCTGTGCGCGCAAGACACCGTCTTGTCATTACTTATCGGTGCCGATTGTGTGGGTCTTGAGAGTGGTTCTAATTCGGCGCCCGTGGTTCACGGAGAGCCTGTCACCGCTGAACTAGCGACCGGAAGATCTCGTGGGCCATGCCAATCGACGGCTGGCCAAAGGTAAGTCACCCCGTCACGCCCACTCGTAAGTGCCATATGACCGTCTGGCGAAAAGCTTACCGAAGTAAGTTCTGCCTGATGTCCATGAAGCGTAAGAATTTCCTTACCCGTATGGGCATCCCATAGCTTTGCCACATTGTCCAGACTTCCCGTTAGCACACGCGAACCATCTGGAGAGAAGGCAACCGAAGTAATGCTATCAGTGTGCCCTGCCAAAGTGAGTTCTGCATCGCCCGTGCTGGCATTCCAAATAATTGCCGTATTGTCTTCGCTTCCCGTTATGACCCTTTTACCATCATTCGAGAACTGACCACTCAGCACGGCCCATTGATGACCCGATAGCGTCACCAGAGACTTCCCTGTGCTGGCATCCCAGATCTGTGCAGTCTTGTTGTTGGCGGTCGTGAGAATCTTTGTTCCGAGTCGATTATAACTCGCATGGCGCACCCGCGTGTCGTGGACCTTAATGACCGTTTCCAGTGGTGCTCCGCTGTTCACATCCCACAAACGAGCCGTGCCATCATCACTGGCAGTCAAAATTGTGGATCCATCGGGCGAAAACTCAACGCTATTGATAAAACCCTGATGCAATCCATCCAGCTTGCGAATTGCCTGACCCGTTTCTGTATTCCAGATTTTAGCCGATTGATCCCAGCTACCCGTCACAAGCAAGCGCCCATCTGGTGAAATATCCGCTGCCGCAACCGCACCATGGGGACCATAGCGCACCAGGGGTTTGCGTGTCGATACTTCCCACAACCGCGCATCGTTGCCACCTATCGTCAGCACATGGTCTGCTTGAGGTGCAAACCGTGCCGCCCAGACAACACCAGCTCGCCCCCCAAAATCAAGCCAGGCTGATTGTTCGGGATCTTCGGACTTGATCTCTTTGCCCGTATCCAGGTCCCACATTTGCACGGTACCTTGTGCCGCACAAGCAGCCAATGCCCAGCGACCACTTGGCGAAATATCGACTGAAGTAAATACTTCACCGGATGCGGGTGCTATCTCGCGTAGGAGTTGCGCATCTTCCAAAGACCACAAACGAAGGCGACCGTCATCACAACAACTGATCAAGCGTGAATCATCCGCTGAGATCGCCATATCAGCCACCCAATCCGGATGTTTAAGGACTCGATCTTTCATTTCCAGCCCCGTTGCCACATCCCATTGACCACAAGTGTTGTCTCCACTCGCCGTAATCAGTGTTGCGGCATTGCTGGTAAATCGCAAAGCCGTAATCGAACGGCTATGTCCTCGTAACCAGTGAGAACCCACCCATTCTTCCGTCGAAGGATCGTACTGCCACAAGCGGCATTTTCCGCGATCGTCTGCTGTGGCCAGCCATTGGTTGTCAGGCGAAAGCAGGACACTTGTCACAGAAGATTCGTGTCCCTCCAGGATTGCAATTTGCGCACCCGTTTGCGCATCCCAGACTATGGCCTCATTTTCAGGACCACCAGTTGCCAACCAACGACCATGCTCCGAAACGGCAAGCGCTGCCGTTCGACCTGTGCCCTCGATTGCCAGTATTTGAGTTCCACTCGCTACGTCCCAGATTCGTGCTGACCCGTCTCCAGCGCCTGTTGCCAGTTTCGAACCATTGGCAAAGAAAGCCGACGATGATGCCAGGAAGTCGTGCCCTTCCGAAAAATACTGCAGCCGTTGTTGGGAAGAAGTACCCCAAAGTGCTGCAGTTCGATCACGACTGGCTGTTACAATTTTGGTTCCATCACGAGAAAAACGGGCTGCCAAGATGGCGTCTGTCTGGGCCATCCCATACTTGCCGCCCAGAACCAGTGTCTCACCATAAGTGGCTGGTCGCCAGAGCTTAATGAGCTGATCACGGCTGGCTGTTAAGAGAGACTTTCCGTCTGGCGAGAATGCACAATCTCGCACATGGCTAGCATGACCGCGTAGCACTTCGAGCTGTTTATTGCCGGCCAAATCCCAAACACGCACAACATTATCCTGCCCAGCTGACGCAACGGTTTTACCGTCGGGTGAAAAGATCACTGCCCGCACTGGGCCGTCGTGTACGGCCAATTCACGATAAGGTGCTGGGGGATCCTGGAGTGCGTCAATTCGACGTGCCAGATCAACCGGCTCTACGGCTTCTGGATTCCAAAGCAAAACACGTCGATCATAGCCAGCAGTTACCACTTGGGACCCGTCCGAAGAAAATTGAGCCGCATAAAGTGGACCACGATGTTTTGTAAATTCGGTGAAGATTTTATACGTACCCTCAGTATTTTGCTGCCAAACTATTGCCTTGCCATCCTGACTCACCGTCACGATCTGCTTGCCATCGGGAGAAAACTCAGCAGCCCATACCCACCAACTATGCCCTAGCAATGTCTGCAGTACTTTTCCCGTGGCAAGATCCCAAACCTTGGCACTATTGTCGTAGCCTGCTGTGAGTAATCGCTGGCCATCCTGTGAGAATCGCACACTGAGAACGGCATCCGTATGATCCGACAATGTTTGTACAAGTTCTCCACCGACTGCATCCATAATGCGTATGGAATGATCACTACTTCCTGTGGCAAGTAGACTTCCATCCGCATTAAACGCCACTGCATGCACGTACTGCCCATGCGAAAACGTATGGAGAGCATCGCCTGTTTGAAGATCCCAGATGCGCGCTTTGCCATCCCAATCGCCAGTAGCAAAGTGTCGGCTGTTTGGTGCAAACGCTACTGCCTCGACCGGGCCATCAACGTGCCAGGTCTGCTTACTCAACCTGCAAAGATGAAGTAGTCGACCCCATTCCCAATGACAAAGCTCTGGGTTGCATTGCATGAGCAGTTGCTCAGCACGATCGAATGCATTTTCTTCAATCTTCGCACCCGCCAATCCTATGCGGGCCACATAGGCTTCGTACTCTTCAGCTTGTTTGGCCCGAACGGCTATCTGTTCTTGCTCTTTGGCAACACCTTCTGCTTTTACTGCGCGGTCACGTTGAAAAACAGCTTTGTCTCGCTCAGAACTTACAGCGACATAGGCATAAGAGATGACTGCCACCACCGCAACGAGTAGTGCTGCCACCAGGCCTTTCATGACTTTCAAACGTCGAATTCGTGAGACTCTCTCTTTTTGACCCGCCTCAAGCTTGGCTAACACCCCTTGGTGACTTGTTTCTTGAGGATCGAGTAGCGAAATCCCCAGGTCAAAATCACCACGCTCCAATGCAGATTCTGCGTAAGCAACTCGTGATGCGGACAGGAGTTCAACGGCCCGACGATTGCCATCCCAGAGCTTCAGTGCCTCTTGAAATCCATACATGGCCCGAGAAAATAAATCGTATTCATCACTTTCTAAAGCCTTATTCAGGTTGGTCGAAGCGCTATCTGTTAGCACCACACTTTCTGAATGGGATTGGTACAACCGTAAAGCTGCTTGAAAGTCTTGAACCGTCGCATAGCGATCAGCCGGTTGTGTGTCCATCGCTCGCATGGCGATGTCCATCAACTCACCCGAATTCTCCGAAGGTAATATTTTATTTCTGGCCGCTGCAAAGAGGCAGGCCATTATCGTTTTACCCGTATGAGGTGGCTTGCCGGTAAGCACCTCGTAGAGTATTGCTCCCAAAAGATAGATGTCGCTGGAAATGGTGATCTGTTCGATAGGACCAGTTGCCATTTCCGGCGCCATGTAGGCCGGAGTACCTCCCATTGCGTCCGATTGGCTGACTACGTTAGCACTGGGGAACTCAGGACTGATGCGAGCCAGGCCCCAATCCATGACCAAAACCTCTCCAAAATCGCCAAGCATCACATTCTCGGGCTTGAGATCTCGATGCAAGACGCCATTCGCATGAGCAAATGCAACTGCGTCTGCAACACGCAGTAGAATGTTTAAATTCTCGTCCAGTGTTTTTTTGCCAATGATATCATCCCATGGCGTCCCCTTGACCCGTTTCATCGAATAGAACAGGGCACCAGCGTCATTCGATCCCAAATCGTAGATGGGCACAATATTGGGATGGTCCAATTCACCCGTGACAACCGCTTCTGAAATGAATTTCTCACGCTGTTCTGCCGTTTGCCCGTCTGCGCGCTTAAGCATCTTCACAGCGACTGTACGAGCAACCGAAGATTGGCGGGCCGCGTACACTACGCCCATACCGCCTTCACCGATTTTATTCATCAGCTCATAATCGGGAGCATCGACAGGAGAGGTAACCGGCTGTCCAACATCGGGACCCGTTCTGAACTGACGTAACTTAACGACCAAAGAGGAACTCGTAATCTGAGCGCCGCTGACCGTTTCCTTCTGCTTGATCGTGACGTCTGTGTCACTAACGTCACCAGAAATATTGTCGAGCCACTGGGCCGTCACCATGCTATCGGTGACTTCTTCCAGATCTATCGAGCCACTGAAGTCGATCGTCTGCTCACCACTCATCGTCACGGTAGGAGGTTTTTGTCCAGCAGGATCGTCCTGATCTTCAGACTCGGACTTCGCCATATCCTCCGGATTAAATTCAAACGTTTCGATCGTATCGGGATTGATCTGGGTTGCCTTTTCGTCTTCGTCTTTTGCAGAAGGTTTTTCTTGAGGTGGCAACTTTTCTCCTGGGGGAAAAACTTCGAGGCCAACCGTTTCAAGTTCGCCAGGTGGGTTTGGCAAAAGTTGTACAGGACCCTTGCTCGTCCGAGTCTCATCGATGTTACGTTTTGGAATATTGCGCAGCTGGGCCCCACAATGGGAACAACAACCGTCAGGAAGTGTCGGTTGTTTTACTTCCGTTGAACATTCAGGGCAGATAAGCATAAAATAAATCTCAGTTCGACAAGTCAGACTTTGCCCTCAGATTCGCCTCACAATCAGCATGTGGGGACAAAGGATCCTCTCCTTTGATTGTAATTTGAAGTCCCACCAAAAAGCACCAGATTACGGGTTTTTTCGCTTGTAGGGACGATAACGGCGGAGCTGAAGCCATTTACGCCTATCTGCCGCGGCTACCGTACGATCCACCTGCCGCGCCCAACTGCGATAGGAAGAACTCATCACCAAAGCTGTCGCAATTAGGGGGGTCCCAGAGTAGGAGTGGCTGGGAAGACGGTCTATGGAGCTGTGGCCCTTTGGCAAGACGGGCAATGCAGTCGATTTTAAAGAATCACCCGTTACTGGGTCGTCTCCTGGAACTACCGGTTGCTCATTGACATTTTGCTGGGTGTCTTCGTCTGTTGGTGGTCGGTCACGCGTCCCTTCCGAGTCATCGCCCGGATCGATGGCTCTCCCATTGCGAACAAAAAACTCAATCACTAACCGACGTGTATTCGTCTCCGTACGCACCAGAAAGATTGCGTATCGATTGTCAGTCAACGTTCGGAATAAACCGGGAAGGTCGTTGAGTACTTCGGATTTAAGTCGAACACCTTCGCTAATTTCACCACTTGCGGCAAGTACACGTAGCTCCAGGTAGCTCTCATTGGTTGCCTTCGCTTCTCCTGTAGCAGCCCGTAAATCGACACGCTGCAATAAACCCTCTGTACTTGTTGAGACTTGAAAGAACAACATATTTTCAGCTCGCGATGGAAAAACCAATCGAGGGACCTGAGGTGTGGTGTCAATTCGGATGGGGGTTGTTCCTGTACCAGAGTTTGAGATTGTTACCATCTGGAAATCACTCCGACCCGGGTCAACAATCGGTTGCGTTGTCAAAGGTCCATCCACTTGTCCTCCGGCCGCCGCAAAATTGAAATCGTCATCGACAATCACTACAAATATTTCGATATCTGCAGCAGGACTCAGAGGATTCGGAGGCCCCAGATAAGTATGTGTCAATGTGATCGTAAAAGTACCTGCACCAAGAATTGGCGTTGCCGTTTCCAGCACATAGGGATTCGAACCCGGCAAGAAAGGATCTCCCAGATCACGAATGTCTCCCCAGTCGACCCAGATATTTAACTCATCTGTTCCAATATCCGAGAACGTAATGGTTACGGAGGTCTCCCCTCCACTATTGACGTCCTCTGCATCTGCCTGCGCAATCGGATTCAATACGGGATTTACATTGAGAACTTCCAGGACAAAAATCCTGGTGAACTGACCACCATCATCATCCGTAATCGTCACCTCGATCGAATAAAGATTATCCCGAATCGGATCGTCTGGATTCAACGTATCGTTGTCAGCATACGTGTGCGTCGCTGAAAATGATCCGGATCCACTGAAATCCTGGGTGAAGGTCAAAGCTCCACCCTCTCCGTCGACCAACCCATCCCCCCAGCGAATCTCGATACTATGAAAATCCTGAGCTCCAACATCACTAAAGGAACCGCTGAGGGTAACGGATTCACTTTCGTTGATCGAAGCTGGCAGTACGGACAACGTGTCGATCACTGGATCGAGGTTAAGCACATTGACCGTGGTCGTACTTTGACCCAGGCCCATATCGTCGTCTTCAACGATTACACGAATGATGCTCGTGTCCGACAGAGTTCCGTTGGCGCCTGGAGCAGCCACACCGGCAATACCATCGTCAAGATACTGGTGCGTCACCTGAAAACCAACAGTACCCGAACTGGTATCGATCGAAGTAATGATCAGTTGGGTTGTATCGCCTGCTGTGAGGGGCATAAACACGTCACCTACCATCAAAACTGGCGAGAGAATACCCGTCATGGGATCCATCTCAAATAGAGCCAACACATCAAACACCGAGTCAAGCGGATTGTTCGGGTCATCCCATTCAATAGTAAGTCGGTGAGGATCTAGAATACTGTCGTCAGTAAAGGTTCCATTAAGTGTCGCAGACCCATTTTCAAAAACGGCGGACACATCAGCGAGAACCACCACCGGATCTTCATTTCGCACATCCACGGTTATGCTGTCAGTGGCCACACCCGTATCATCATCGGTCACGGTCACATCAATGGCAAACGTGTCCAAAGGTGTGGCCGTGGGGTTGTCGTCAAGATACTGGTGAGTCAGCGAGAAGGTGCGGGTCACCGGGTCCCAGTTGATACCGTCGAACCCTTCGGTCAGCATGACT
>PATG01000100.1 GCA_002713555.1 Planctomycetaceae bacterium | reverse complement strand
TGATCACGCTCCCCCAGGCCTGCGCGCGCTCCCCCTCCAACGGCCGATCAGAAACCAGTACGGGCTGGGGATGCTTGTGAACGCGGTTCACAAATCGTTTCAGATTCTCTACCACGTCAAGCTCCCGGTCATCGACCAGCAGGTGAAGATGTGGGGCGTTGTGATTCTGAGGATTGCGGCAGTGCGCAGAAGAAGTCTGAGCGGCCCCGTTCGGAGTCGCCATCATCCGCGGAGCAGTCCAGGTTGCCGTCGCCCAAGTCGCAATGCCCAGCGATTGAGAAAGGAAAATACGCCGGGATGGGTCAGGCATGTCCGTGAATTGTGATTAAAGTGGAATGACTGATGTCTAATGTCTGATGACAAAAGAATGGATAAATCCGTAGTCCACAAAAGGACTCCCGTCACTCTTTGCCTGTCCTTTGTTCTCAACCAGCATTTTACCCCGCAGGGGTTCTATTCTCAGAGCCCAGGGTTGCGAGCTTGGCGAGCTACCCTGGGGATAAGTGTGCAGCTGGCATGAATCTTGATATTCGGGACGTCGGTCAAAAATCTTTGTACTCATCCCGGGATGGCGTGAAGACCTCAATATAGACCGAGTCTTCCAGGGCTGTTGTACCGTGCTTGACATAAGGGTCCAGCACGTAAGAATCGCCTGCCTTCACTTCGAATTCGTCCTCTGGTTTCTCGGCAATAAATCGTGCATGACCGGAGACCAGGTAGCCGATCTGACTGGCACGATGATTATGCAGAGGGATCTGTGCACCTTTTTTGAGTTCGAAATAACAGAGCATTGCCTCATCATTGTAGGCCAGCGTCTTACGAATGACATCCGGAGGATTCTCCATGGCAGCGGCTTCTGAAAGATTCTTCTGCTTCATAGTCTTTACTCACTTTGGTAAATGGTCACGAGGTCGGAAAACAGTTTGATTTCCGCCAGTCTACAAGGAGGAATTTCTGATTCAAGGTGTAAGTGGGCAAAGTTCGCGAGCGGCAGCAGTTTTCATTTTCACTCGAACCAGAAACTGTAGATCTTCGCTTTGCTCAGCTCAATGCGCAGCACAGCCACTTTGCCTGCAAACTGTTTCAAGCTGGTGTCAGGCCACTTCACGATGACATCCGTATGGTCGCCTGCGATAGGTTCCGATGCCTGATCCTTCAACACACGACCATCATCGTCGTGGTTGTAGTCGTTATGCCCAGGCTGGCCGTATTCCGTAATGTCGTCTTCGCTCGTTGCCTGAAAGTCTTCCAGGGAGGCCCAAGGATTGCATAGCACGACCCGCGCCTCGCCTCCCGCCGCTACTTTCACATTCAGGTGCAACGAACGCCCGTCAAGCATCACAGGTTTTGTGAGAAAAAACCCACGCTTCTCTTTAGCATCGAGAGAGACAAACCCATCACGTCGTAGCTGTGTCAGGCCAATCGCGTTAGGCCGCTTGCGCTCAATTTCTTCGCCGGGGAAAAGTGCACCAGCGTGTGGGCCGTTAACCATGCCGTAATAAATGTAGAGTTGATCACCACGGGTAATGATTTGTTGCGCGGTACGCACCATGCCATTGTCCCACTGGTCGGATGCCCCCAACGGCAGGAACGTCTGGCGGTCGCCGACACGCTGCCAGTGGAACCCGTCGTGACTGGCAGCCAGCTGGCTGTCGATTCTGCCATCGGAACCAGGTCGGTAGATTTTCAGGCTTCCCAGATACATGCCCTCGTATAGGTCGACCGTCATGCCATAAAACTGCGTCCGTGGCCACGGCCCCGAGGGTTCCTGAAGATCTGGTTCCAAAACATGCCTGGGAGTCGACCAGTTAAGAAAATCAGAGCTTATCGTGCAGGCAATGGTTCGATTGAAACCAAACCTTCCGTAGGCGAGGTAGCGGTTTGAGAGAGGGTCCCGTACGATGCTGAGGTCGCAGTCGTTGTATCCGCGCAGCACCGGGTTGTGTTCATAATCTTTCCAGTGGACCCCGTCTGCAGAAAAAGCGACCCAAGTGCCGTCAAGTGCGCCACTCACGCCCTGATCTCGCAACTTCATGGGAACGTGATCCCAATAAATGGCCTTATACTGACGCTGTGGGTCCGGGTCTTTCGGATCGTGGAGAACTGCGACTCCTTGCGGCGAATATTTGCCAAGCTTCAAGATGTTGTTGTCCCCGGAGCCGTCACACAACACCTGGCCGAGTTTCGGTTTCTCCCAGTGAATCCCATCCTTCGAGGTTGCGTAACAAACTACACTTGCCCCATGAGGATAGCTTTCGCCTGCGCAGCTCAGCTCGACGTTCGGGTCACTGCCGGACGTGTACCAGTACTTGAAAACTGCCGCTTGCTCATCGTACATAACGGTACCGGCATGATGGACATAGCGGGATTCCCACGGATGCTCAGGTTCGATGATGGGGTTGCCAGGCAGCTTCAAGGGTTGGTTGACAACCCGCTCGAGCTGATGCACGTGTCGGACATGCTCATCGGTAATGAACAGGCAGCGGTGGTCCACGAGTGGCGTCGTCTCTGCTCGCACATCGCATGCCCCACATAGAAATAGACCGACTAGAAGTAACACAGCAGAGGAGGTTCGATACATTCTCATGTCGCGTTTGTTGTCCAAAAGCATATGAGTACGGAATAGATTTCAGCAGGACGAAAAAACATCCGAAAAAGATCCTTGGCTTGACGACATCATCATGCTCTACGCAGAAGTACAAATCAACCGGGTAGGGCGGCATCTATCGATAAATTCGCAGATAGAAAAATCTTGGCCGTATTGCCCAGGTTGTCTTATTCTTATCGGGTACCACCAGACAATGGACTAGGGCGCAATTCTTAGCTTCTCCAATGGAGTCCTTATGGATTTCGAAGTTGCATTACGTGATGTTGAAAAAGATGACCTGCACATTTTTTATGAACAACAGTTGGATCTCGAAGCAACTCAAATGGCAGCTTTTCCATCCCGCGACTATGAACCCTTCATGGCACACTGGGGAAAATGAATGGGAACAGCAACAACTATTCTCCAAACGATCGTTTTTCGCGGAGAAGTCGCCGGCAATATTGTCAGCTGGGAGCAATCTGACGAATGCAATGTTGGCTACTGGCTTGGTAAGAAGTTTTGGGGCCAGGGAATTACCAGTGCCGCCTTGTCGTTATTCGTAAAACAAGTGACTAAGCGTCCTTTGTACGATCATGTCTCAAAGCACAACACGGCTTTATTACGCGTTTTACAGAAGTGTGGTTTTTCTGTTTCTTGCGAAGGCGCGTTTGCTGATGTCGATGGCGAAGAAAGGGACGAATACATCATGATGCTCGCGTGATGTTAGGAACTTCGCAATTCGATGGCTGGCACGACGCTGAACAGGCAGTGTCCTTGAACTCGGCATTGACGCTCTATGTTTCAGAGAGCTGCGTTTCATAGAACTGCGACTCCAAACCAGCCAGGTATTCTGGCCCAGAACCGCGCATCCAAAAGAGATCGTCGTTATGTTTGATAATCTTTAACGGTGAAGTCCCCATGATCAGAAACGCAATGGATCTTACGATTAAGACAAACCCTCCAAAAAATACAATCTCGAATTTTTCTGCGGTAAAGGACAATACCGAAACCAGGTAGCAACCCAAAACGAAACCAAGCCACCGGATAATTTTTCTTCATCGGTAGCGAGCCCTTATCGAGGCACTCATGCCGAATTTAAGTCGGCATTCTTTTCGAAAAACGTGATAGCAAATAAACCAAAGGAATAAGCTGGCAAAGATTAGCACGTTTATCATGGGAGATATCCAGCCAAGCGTATGGGTACCATATTCGGCCTCTGATAGTGCCTGGTTGGTTTTTATACAGCGCAATGGCAGGGCCGTTTTATCCGACACAATAATACAATCTCCTTCGATTGGTGACCCTATGTAGAGGAGATCTGTAGCGTCAGACGAATGTTCAACAGTATCTTTATTCATAGATTCATAAAAAAGGGACCATTAGGTAGGAAAAAAGATCCAGGACTTCGCTATCTGGCAGTCCCCTGAGTATTCCAGCTGGCATCATGGAGACCGAAGCGATTTCACGCGATGCGATATTTGCTTTTGGCAAAACAACGGGCTTGTCTTTGCCAGCGATGCGCAGGAGTAAGTCGCGGTTGGTTTCTCCAGCCGGAATTCCACTATAGATACGACCTTCATCCGTAAGCACAAGATGCATCTTGTAGGCGTCCTGAATCACGGCGTTTGGGGTCAATATATTTCCGAGGAGATACTCAAGATTGGTACGATTCGCACCCGTAATGTCGGGCCCTATATTGCCCCCTTTACCGTGCATTTTATGGCAAGTCATGCACGTACGTGCGAAAACCTGCTGCCCACGCTCTGGACTGGCGCTTGCCAACGCATCGTCGGTAAGCAATGCGCGGTATTTGGCAAATAGGGCTTTTTGATTAGCCGTTGGTTCATCCAGTGGCCCACAAACATCGACAAACTGAGTGCCCACGAGACGACGCAAGAGCCTGGCAACATAGGCAGGGATGTCTTGTTTGGGAATTATTCCGCGCTGGATGGCTTTTGTCAGCATTTGCCCCGTGCTCTGACGTGATGCCAATGAATGAATTGCATCGAGCTTTTCCTCACTTGTCAGTGTTGCATACCGATCGAGCAATTGGTTTGCCAACTTATCATCATCGAAAAATGCGATCGCCTGGATTGCCTCACGCCTCAGCTGGTTGTCTCCTAGTAGTTCGACGATTCTGTATTTGAGTTCAGGATGCTTACGTCGCGAAAGCCGACGCAAAGCAATTCGTCGCGACTCGATGTTCGCTGACGCTTGGCCCAGTGTTAACAACAATTCCGACGCAGCCTGAGCGTCGCCAAAGGTTTGGGCCAACTGGAGTGCAAGTTGAGCAATCTTTTCTTCGTCTGACTGCAAGAGGGAGTAAACCTCTTGCCAGGATGGTGGTGGCTTAACATCGTGTTTTCCGGTCAACGAGTCGCGCATCCCCAGAAGCAACAAGTAACGAGATTGGGGATACTCCCCAATGGCGGCAACAACGTTTTCCAGTTTCTCCCCGTCAGACATCCGGCGTGCGATATATTGCGTGATGGCAGGAATTTTACTCGCTAGTGCAAGTTGCACCGCCCGAATCGGATCCTTTGGGACAAGTGGCTCGATGCCATACCAGAGCATTTTTGGAATATTATGATCGTGGATATCTTCCTCATGCGTGACGAGTGCACTGGCTATCTCCCATATTTGGTTTTCTTCCAATCGCTGCAACGCAGAGGCCAAATAAAGACGAATGACTGGCGAGGGATCGCTATTGGCCATCTCAACAAATTGTGTGAAAGCTTCGTCTTGCAACCCATCATCCTCACATAGGAATTGAATTGCCCAGGCGCGGACATACTCTTCCGGGTCGTGGAGGCTGGTTATCAATTTTTCAGCAGAAAGTCCACCAGTAATGTGCAGGGCCCACATCGCACGCAGCCGAATATGGATGTCCTGGTGTGAGTGCAACAATTGGCGCAACGCGTCCATTGCCTGCGGATTGATCGCACGATTGGCAGCCCTTTCTTGTAAGAGGACACGTGCTCGCCTCGCATGCCACGCGCTTTGACTCCTCTGGAGAGCGACTAATTTATCGTCAGACAATTGCTTCAGGTTGGCATAACGGTCTTTCCATGACTTGGCACGCGACTCTGTTGGCGCAATACGAAACACACGCCCCGTATCTTTATACAAAACGTCGCCACCACAGATATCAGCATCGTGCCAGTCGAGCACATAAATGGATCCGTCGGGACCAATTTCTATTCCAAAGCCTACCCATTGTGCATTATTGGCAAGTAAGAAATCTTCTCCGTGTCGTCCAATAAATCCTGATCCACTGGGTTCGAGTCGGTCGGTCAAAACTGCGTGCTCGTGAATGTTCGCCATAAAGATTTGGCCATGGTAGCGTTGAGGAAACGCATCCGACAAATAAACACGGGCACCGCCATGGGCTGAACGATGACGATGGTCGGCGATAGTGCGGATGTCGCTATACACATAGGGATTGAAATGGTGGCCGCCCTGCCGATGATAGATTCCCCCCGGTATGACATGCCAAAGGTGTGGAATGACACATGCCGTAATGAAGATCTGCCCTTTTGCGTCGTAATCGATTCCCCAAGGATTGCTAAAGCCATGTGCGACAACTTCAAAACGTTTCTTGGTGGGATGATAGCGCCAAACACCCCCGTTCATTTTTACAGTTGGGCCATCGTACTCGATGTCTTTGGTGAAGTCGTGCTCCTGGGAAAAAGTATATTTGGGATGAGCCGGTTTGCCGACTTGAGAGTTCGTGGCAAAACCCTGACAGCCATAAAGCCAGCCATCTGGCCCCCAATGCAGGTTATTTATTGTCTCGTGTCGGTCACGGATACCCCAACCCGTCAGACGAACCTCGATATCTTGCCTATCCGCTCGGTCGTCGTTGTCACGATCAGGAACAAATAGCAAGTTCGGCGGAGCTCCCAGCCAAAGGCCGCCAAATCCAACAGCGATCGCAGCGGGAAAAGGAATGCCTTCCAGAAAAACCTTGCGGCTATCAGCAACGCCATCTTGATCGGTATCTTCCAATATCAAAATGCGACTGTCCCCGGAGTTTGAAAACCCATCATTTCGATTTTCGTAATCACGGTTTTCAGCGATCCATAATCTTCCACGATCATCCCAACAAAAACCCATCGGCTGTGTGATCATTGGCTCTGCAGCCCATACATTGACTTCAAATCCTTTGCGGGTGGTCATCGCTTCAGCCGCTTGTTGGGGAGGAAGAAACTCGGCTGATCGGCCTTCCTGTTGTGCCAGTTTCCAAAGTGCCCCTGTACTCGACTCTCCGCTGAATTTGCTCCACCCCTTGGTCAATTCCTGATCCTTGGTGGCCCCTGTGTAAATGCGCAACTGATATTTAAAAACCTTGTGTTCGCCTTTTTCGATCGTCACATCACCTAGTCGCGAAACGGCCGGTCCAACGCCGTAATTACCATCGACCCGCCAGGCTTGTGGAAACCCTTCGTTTTTGGGGTGGTCGAAGATGGCAATGTGTGCGAGATCATCGCGATGGTCAACCTGCATACCAAGGTCAAGCCAAGTTGCGCGCTTGCCTTCTGCTTCGAGATTACGATTCCTGGCTGCGTTGACAACCTCAGCTCGTATTCCCTCTCGCCAGGGCATACGGATAAACAATCCGCCATATTTATATTTCTGTATTGTGACTTGCGTCTTGGCTTCTCCGGACCATTGCAGATCGAGAATGGTGGAGTCCCCTTCGAGGCGCATTGTCCAAATTTGTGTTTCGGTCAGGATCGGCTTGCCCTGCTCGTCAAGCAAATCGTAGATCGTCTGCCACTGGACAGGTGCTGTTTCACCACGGCTTTCATGTACCAGTATTTTCAGTGAAACACGTCGCCAATAATCCCCTTTCGGATGATGAAAATAATCTCTCCCGTTCACTCGAGTAAAACCCCAATAGATCCCTGTCTGATGAGGATGATGGTTGGGGCTGTTTTGGGTGAGAATCCCTTGTCCATCCGGAGAGACAATGGGATGGAGATAGGGCCGATGATCCGGCCTGGCGTTCTGAGTCAGGATGGATTGGTTCGTGCCTTGTCTGAAAACAGAAAGAGTATGAGCCTGTTCGTCGAGTTGGATTCTCAGTGGCTCGGCCACGACACATGGAACAGCCAGCAACCAATTGCTAGCCACGACGATGCATGCATTGAGTATGAGCTGATCAAGCCGTGTAGAAAAACGCATTTGATTTTACCAGGAGAGTGATTTTAAATCATCGTGTGCAAACAACGATCACTTCATTGTAAATTCGGGCAGGTGCACTATCTCGCCACCTTTTTGTGCAGACTGGTGAGCACAGATGCCAACACAAGTCCAGTTTGCACTGGTCGTTGCATTTGGCCAGGGATCGCGGTCCTCAAGCAACGCGCTCAAGAATTCGTGGACCATATGGGGATGAGAACCACCATGACCACCTCCTTGAATAAACGAAAGATGGTCTGCATCTTCGATNGATTGGGTGAATTTGCGGATCGGCTCCGGTAGCAAATGGGCATAGTCGGGTATCGTTACACGTTCTGCAATCTCCGCTTCCGGATTTTTTGCCGTATGCAAGACATGCTCTTCGCCTTCCACCAAAGTCCACTCAAAACTCTTTTTTGTACCATACACATCAAAGCTCTCACGATATTGGCGCGCCGTATCGTAAAGTGTTCTCCACAGATGANCGGCCAGACTACTGCCTGCTATTTTGAGATGGCACGACTGGACCGCATGGGAGCAGCCAGACTTTTCACGGATATCGCCTCGAACTTCACCCGATCCCAGGCAAGAAACATATTCAGCGCGCCCCTTGACCAAACCCAATACTGGACTGACAACATGCGTGGCGTAGTGCATCGGGACCATTCGCTCCCAGTAGTCGGGCCAGCCGTCCATGTCTTGTGGATGCGATGCCTGCATGTATTGAATCTCACCCAGTTCACCCTTGGTGTACAATTCTTTGAGAAATAAAAACTCGCGACTGTAAACTACCGTTTCAGCCATCATGTACTTAAGTCCCGTTTCAGCAACCAGGTCGCATATTTGATGGCACTCTTCGACGCTCGTCGCCATGGGGACCGTGCACAAAACATGCTTCCCCGCTCTGAGCGCCTCCAAGGACATCCAGGCATGATCCCCAATCGGACTGTTAATATGCACCGCATCGATATTTGGATCGGAGAGTACGTCTTCGTATTTGGTGTACCGTCGTCTAATACCAAATGTGTCGCCCATTTTGTTCAATTCGGCTTCGCTGCGTCGACAAATTGCTTCTATGCTGGCGCTCGGATGATTTTGGTAAATCGGCAAGAATTCGGCACCAAATCCCAAGCCAACCATAGCCACGCNAATTATTTTTTCGCCAGATTGTTCAGAACTAGAAAGAGTCATACTTCAAAGTTTCCTTGCGCTAAAAATTTCTGCCAATCGTCATTTGCTCGGCCAACATCACTTCCAAACCATACAAATCGATGCCAAAGAATAACTGCAGGTTGCAAGAGTTCGAGTGAGTCGCTAGCGTGAGTTCTAACCCGCAAATACAGTGGTTTCAATGGTACTGAAGCATATTCTCCANAACTTCGAGATCCTTCATGAATCGACAAAGTATTTTTCAGACGAGAGCTGATTGTGCGAGTACTTTTTGTGCCGTCTCGTGGCCATGGTTCAATCCACCATTGGGGGGCCCACAAAGAAAGTCCCTTCTTCCATGAAAAGAGTATGAATCGGCTAACCCAAAAGGTCTACGCCGTGCACCACTGCCTTGTGAGCTTCGACAAGAAGAACCTTTGAGTCTTGCGAATCATCGCTGCGGTGGAATTGGTAATACGCGCTAAGGAATTAGCCTCTCATGCAATTCCTACCTCCGCTTCATGGTGTAGTATTATGGGAAATATTACTTGCATTCATGGTAGCGAGTTATGCAGAAACCGCTGCGGNTGTTAAGTTCAAGTTTTAATTCAAGATGCTTGCATGCACCTTGCAGCCAATAGTACAATCTGANACCTGGCCGTCGAATCGAGCGTAGTGNCACAACACCTTGGGGCTNCAATTTGGAGCTGGAAACTTCTAGGTTGGGTAGCATTTATGGTGACCATGTCATNGGAGTTTGAGTCATCGGAGTATGAGTCATCGGAGTTTAAGTCCTAGGAGTTTGAGCATGCAAAAAAATTTGAATATCTCNGCCCCGTTTATTGGTATCGTTTTTCTCTGTTTATCGATGCTCGGGGGGATCTCCGCTCAGGCTGCGAAGCAGCCGCGGAATATCGTGGTAATCATGGCCGACGATCTGGGNTACGGAGATGTGGGTTGTTTCGGGGCGAAGACGATTGCTACCCCGAATATTGATCAGTTGGCAACCGATGGAAAGCGATTCACGCACGTTTATTCTACGCCCGTCTGTACAGCGACCCGCTACGAGATTTTTTGCGGACAGCATTATTGGCGACCCGGCAACAAGGAGTCGGCTTTACTGGACGATGCCCCATTGATTATTCCCACGGACCGGACAACAGGCCCTTCGATGCTAAAGCAAGCCGGGTTCAAGACGGCCTTGATCGGTAAGTGGCACCTGGGATTTGGCGAAACAGAGCCGGACTGGAATGGCACACTGAAACCGGGTCCGTTGGAAATTGGCTTGGACGAGTTTTTCGGTATTCCCTGTAACAATCGCATTGCCCCATACGTTCTGGTTGAAAATCACCATGTGGTAGGACTCGACCCGGCCGATCCGATCCGCGGNTTTCGCGGNCGCCATCCTGTCACGGAACAAATTGGGGGCGACGCGGCCCGTTGGGATTGGGAGAACCTNGGAAAAAATCTTACGGCAAAGGCCGTGGATTATATTGAGCGGAATTCGGACGACCCGTTTTGCCTGTTCTTCTTTCCGCACCACCCGCACACGTTTATCCGCCCACACCCTGATTTCCACTGCACGGCCAAATCGGGTCTGCGAGGCGATTTCATTCAGGAGCTGGACTGGTGCGTAGGAGAGGTACTAGACGCTTTGGAGCGCGAAGGAATCGCCGAAGACACTTTGGTGATGTTCACCAGCGACAATGGCCCCACCATTATCGAATTGTGGGCAGCAGAGTTGAAGGCCCACGACATGACGGGTGGGTTGCGCGACGAAAAAGGGACCGTTTACGAAGGTGGAGTGCGCATCCCGATGGTGGTTCGGTGGCCTGGTGTGGTGTCTCGGGGCAGCGAATCCGATGCGCTACTGGATCTTGTCGACATACCGGCTACGTTAGCCGATGTGGTCGGCAGTGAGATTCCCGAGGCCTTCGAAGACAGTTTCAGCTTTGCCCATGTGCTTCAAGGGAAGCCACCTCAAGAACCGGCACGCCCTTTCGTGATTCATAATTGTCCACATACGGGCGACTTTGCCATCCAGCAAGGGCCGTGGAAGCTGGTGTTGATTAAGGAAAAAGCGCCCGAACTGTACAATCTTGAGCAAGACCGAGCAGAAACCAAGAACGTGGCGGCCAAGCACGGTGAAATCGTGAAAAAACTGCAAAGATTGTTTGATACATGCAGGGCTCGGAGCACACGTGATCTCGTCGCCGACCAGACAAATGTTAGTTTTATTCCCAAAAGCAATTGAGCTGCGACTCATTTTTTTCATCTTTTTTACATCCTCATCCTCTCTAGAAAAGCAACTTACCATGCTGGGCGCTTCACTCGACGAAAACAATTACCTGACCCGTTTGAATGAAGAAATCGGCCGAGTCGATAGCCAGGCGATGACGCACTGGGCCGACCTCATTTATGAAGCATGGCAACAGGAAAAATGGGTGTTCCTCTTTGGCAACGGTGGATCGGGCACAACGGCTAGCCATATGGCAGAAGATCTGGGCAAGAGCACTCTCGATGAAGCCGATCTGAAAGACGAGTCCAAAAAACGCCTGAAAGTACTCAGCCTTACCGATAACGCTGGCTGGCTGATGGCTGTGGGCAATGATCTTGCCTACGATCAGATCTTTGTCCAACAGTTGATGAATTACGGTTCTCGTGGTGATGTGGTGATTGCTATCAGCGGATCGGGGAACAGCCCGAATGTGCTCCAGGCCGTCGATTGGGCCAATCGGCATGACTTGAAAACGTTTGGACTGACCGGCTATAACGGAGGGAAGTTAAAAGCGATGCAACAGGACGGTTTGCACGTTGCCCTGGACGATATGGGAATGGTCGAAAGTATTCACTTGTGTTTGTTCCATTGGGTCCTCAATGATGTTTTTGCACGCATCAATTCTGTAGGGCGCTACGCTTAAGTCGCCCAACTTACATCCACTGTTTGACCGGTCGCCATTTCTATGAACCAACCTCTCCTGCTCGGTATTGAAATCGGCGGCACAAAGTTACAAGCAGCCTTAGGTGACTCTTGCGGAAGAATCGCTCACCTATCGCAAACCTCTGCCAACCCGGAAGGGGGCGCCACCGCCATTGTCAACCAGCTGGAAGAGATGATTGAAGAATTGCTGAAGTCCTGTGAGGACCCGCCGGCTGGCTCGGGCATTGGATTTGGCGGACCCATCAATGCACTTCAGGGGACTGTGACCAAGAGCAATCATGTTGTGGGTTGGGATAACTTCCCACTTAAAAAATGGGCCGAGACAACTTTCGGTATTCCTTGCATGATTGGCAATGATACGGACGTCGCCGCCTTGGCTGAGGCGCGTGTTGCATCGCGCAAAGACGATCATTGTGTGTTCTATACAAATATTGGCAGTGGAATTGGTGGCGGCCTGGTTTTCGACGGAAAGCTTTACGAGCGATCAGGCGGAGCCATGGAAGTGGGGCACACCCGAGTGTATTCCTCCAGGCAACAACGTCATGGAATCCTGGAAGACTTCTGCTCGGGTTGGTCACTCAACGCGTGTGCCCGGGACGCTGCCAGACAAGACACGAACTCCGCTCTTTGGCAAAAGGCCGAGAAGGTCGAGGATATCGATGCCCGCCATTTATTCGCAGCCTGGCAAGCTGGGGACATTAGGGCTACCGAAGTTGTTGACGACTTTCTCGACTGCTATGCGCGCGCCATGTCGAATATCATTGCCGTGTTGAATCCGGACGTCATCGTAATCGGCGGGGGATTGTCTCGTGTTGGGCAGCCATTGTTGAATGCGATCCGCGAGCGCATCAGGCCGCTCGTTTATGCCCCCTTCAAAGACTCCACCCGAATTGAATTGACGCATTATGGTGATGAAGTAGTTCCTGTGGGCGCTATCCTGCTGGCTGCCGAGAATCTCGAACACCGGTAATCAACAAAAAAAGACAACGGCATCCAAGTCTCTGTCTCGGTCATCGCGCAACTGGTACACAGGAACTAGCGTCGTTAAAATGAGCCAACAAAAGCTCAAATCAACAAAGCGGGGCTTCTGCAAAGCCACAAGTTTCTCACATGCTGAGTTTCCCACATGTGGGGCAATACAAAAGAATGGCACAAATGTATGGGCTGCACTCCCTCGCAATGGCAAACCGTGTTGTCTGTCTCTCTGTGAGAATTCATTATTGAATTAGCATTGTGTTTTAAGGGGTGTGGTAAGACGAGTGACAATTTGTATTATTGGGCCCCATTTCGTTTATTGATTCATGTAGGCTGTCGAGTCCAGGTGATGAAATTGTATTTTTCACAGCATTTCCATTTATTCCTACTATTGTCCCTGGGGATCGGGACAAACGTCAGTGCCGCACAGGATATTGAACGCGGTGTTTCACGTAGACTCGCCTCACAGCGCAAGGCAACGCTCTCGGAAATTGAATACGATGTGTCTCTGGAACTCCAAAAAACCAAGCCCATTAGAGCTTCGATTGAAGTTCGCTTTCATCTCGACAACACGGCCAGTCCACTTGTACTGGACTTCAACGCACCAGAAGCAAACATCCAACAAATCCAACTAAATCAAACGGCGATTCAACCGGAAATCAAAAATGGTCACATCATCATCCCGCAAGCGCAACTACAATCCGGCAAGCAAGCTCTCTACATTGACTTCATTGCCGGGAACCTTTCGCTCAATCGCAATGAGGAGTTTCTCTACACTCTGTTGGTGCCAGACCGAGCTTCTACGGTCTTCCCCTGCTTTGACCAGCCTGACTTGAAGGCCAAATTTCGGTTGCAGCTCGATCTGCCAACAGGCTGGGTCGCTTCAGCCAATGGAGCGCTGCTGGCAAAAGAAACCATTGGCAAGCGGACTCGTGTCCAATATCAGCAAACCAAACCGATCAGCACTTACTTGTTTGCCTTTGCGGCAGGCAATTTCCAAACGGTTACCCGCAAATTGGGTGGCCGAACGATGACCATGTACCATCGCGAAACCGACCAGGAGAAAGTCGAGAGGAACCTGAATGATATTTTCATGATCCACACTCTGGCCCTGGACTGGATGGAAGACTACACCAAGATTGACTATCCATTCGAAAAGTTTGACTTTGTGCTGATACCGTCCTTTCAGTATGGAGGAATGGAACACATTGGTAACATCTTTTACAAAGCAGACAAACTATTGCTGGAAAAATCTGCCACCCTGGATCAGAAACTGAGCCGTGCCAGCTTGATTGCTCACGAGACCTCCCACATGTGGTTTGGCAACCTTGTTACGATGGAATGGTTTGATGACGTATGGTTAAAAGAAGTCTTCGCGAATTTCATGGCGGCCAAAATTGTCCATCCCAGATTTCCAATGATTAACCATGACCTCGGGTTCATGCTCAAACATCATCCACAAGCCTATGGCGAAGACCGAAGCCGTGGCACCTACCCGATCCAGCAGAAACTCGACAACTTGAAAAATGCTGGCACGCTCTACGGTGGCATCATCTACAAGAAAGCTCCGATTGTCATGCGGCAATTGGAAACGATGATTGGACGAGCAGAATTGCAAAAAGGATTGCAGGAATACCTGGCAAAATTCAGCTATGGTAACGCGGTGTGGGACGACTTGATCGACATCCTCGACAAGAGATCGGACGTCAACTTGAAGCAGTGGAGTACCGTCTGGGTTAAGGAAGCCGGGACACCCGAAATTGACAGCCGTATGCAAGACCAATTGCTGGCGATCAAGCAGACACGTGCAACGAAAAAAGAAAAGTTCTGGGCACAGCAAATCGACATCAAAGTTGTTGCGGATGGCAAAACGACTTTTCAGGTTCGTGCCATGATAGACGGCGAAACGACGGAGATTCCCGTTCCTGTTAAACGGGAGGATTATGATTTCTATCTGGCCAATGGTTCCGAACTGGGGTACGGCTACTTTCGGCTGGACAACAAGAGCAAAGCTTACTTGTTGGACCACATAACGTCAGTCGAAAACGATGTGACACGAGGTGCCGCCTGGCTGGCGTTGTATGAATCGCTCATCCGGGGACAAGGCGATGGCATTTCGGCAACACGGTTTTTAAATACGCTCAAAGCCGGTTTAGACACAGAACAAGAACCTCTCAATCGGCAAAATATCCTCCGCCAACTGAGCACCGTGTTCTGGAAATTTCTTACGCCAGCTCAGCGAATGCAATATGCACCCTCCGTTGAAGCCGCCTTGTGGAAATGGATTGATTCCGAAACGGACACACCCAACGGCCCGACCTTGAATGCGAAATCCACCTATTACAAATCTTTGGTGAAAATTGCATCTACGGCCGACAGTATCCAACGTCTCTACACGATTTGGGAGACGGAGTCGGACGTTAATGGTTTGCCACTGGCCGAAACGGATTTTATGACGCTTGCCTACGAGCTTGCAATTCGACGGCCCAATCAAAGCGACAAGATCCTTGCGACGCAATTGGCACGTCTAGAAAACGAAGACCGCAAAAAACGCTTTGCCTTTGTGGTGCGCTCCTTATCACCAGATCAAACTGAACGTGACACATTTTTCGATTCCTTGAAAGCAGCAAGCAATCGTCGCCCTGAGCGCTGGGTATTAGACGGATTGGAATACCTGCATCACCCCTTACGTGCCGTGTCGTCCGAAAAGTACATCTTGCCAAGCCTCGAGCTGTTGGAAGAAATCCAGGTTACAGGCGATATCTTTTTCCCAAAGCGTTGGCTGGACGCCACGTTTAGCGGCCACCGGTCGCCCGCCGCCGCGCAACTCGTTACACAATTCCTGGCCGATCGGCCTGAGTACCCACAACGCTTGAAAAACAAGATCCTGCAGGCGGCAGATTTATTGTTGAAAGTTGGGCAGGAATCTCAGCCGCAATAGCCGTGGGTTGTCGAGCCTCTGGTGAGATCTACGGGAAGGCCGTTACTTAGAGAGGACTGCAGAAAGCCATGCAGAAAATTAACGCATGACGCGCCCCGTGGCAG
This sequence comes from Planctomycetaceae bacterium, assembly GCA_002713555.1. The sequence continues at coordinate 3,379 of PATG01000100.1, read as the reverse complement.
AGCCTTTCATGAGGTTTTCTATTTCGGCCCGGGTTGAATAGTTGAAGTCACCCTTAATCGAGTGCTTCAAGCAAGAAGCAGCGACTGCAAAGTTCAGCGCAATTTGAGACTCACTGAGTTCTGGCGTCAGCAAAGAAAAGATGAGTCCCGCTGCAAACGAGTCGCCCCCGCCCACACGATCGACAATGTTTTTAATCTCGTAGGCTCGGTAATTTCCGTTTCCGTCGAGAGGAGCAAAGGTTGCCTGTTCAGAAGATGCGTCGTAAAGCATGGCACCCCAGTTATTGTGCGACGCAGAAAGACTCTCACGTAATGTAATTGCTACTTTTCCAATATTTGGAAACTGTTTTACAATCTGGCTTGCGACATCTGGATAGCGCGCAACATCAAGTGTCCCACTTTGGACGTCCGTGTGACCGGCCTGAATCCCAAGCACATCATGGCAATCTTCTTCGTTGGCAATTACCAGGTCGACATAGGGCAAGATAGTTCGCATGGTTTCCTGGGCCAGCTCTCGTGGGGTCTTGGGGGAATCCCATTTCCAAAGTTTGCTGCGAAAATTCAGATCAATCGAAACCTGTGCACTGGCTTCTTTTGCTTTCTGCGCTGCTACAAGTGTAGCCTCAGCCGCTGTTCTGGATAATGCTGGAGTTATTCCACTAAGATGCAACCATTGGGCCCCTTCAAGAATAGCATCCCAGTTGTATTGATCGGCTGGCGTGATTGCGACTGCAGAGTCAACTCGGTCATAGACCACACTACTGGGGCGCTGATTGGCTCCCGTTTCGAGAAAATACAAGCCTAGCCGTCCTTCGTCGGTGCGCAACACATATTTTGTATCAATCCCTTGAGCACGCATGGAGTCGATCGTCGCATCAGCCAAAGCATGTTTTGGCAAAGCCGTTACATAGCTGGCACTTCCACCCAAGTTGCAAATGGATGCTGCAACACTGGCTTCTGCCCCTGCATACGTCAACTCAAACTCACGCGTTTGACGCAAGCGTAAATTTCCAGGGGCGGCCAAACGCCCCATGATCTCTCCAAACGCCACAATCTTCTTCATGTCATCTCCAATAGGGCCGTCTGCCCGCTAGCTATCCATTCACTGAAATTCGACGGGGGGACTCATGATGTTACCTGTGTACTTTGTGTCAAAATACTTCGAACTTCAGCAGCACGAGAAGCGATACCTGCCCAATCTTCATTCTCAATCAGACTTTTTTTTACTATCCAGGACCCACCAATTGCTGGAACATTCGGCTCTTTCAAATAGTCCATCATGTTTTCAGCATTCAAACCACCAAGCGGAAAATATTGAACGCCTAAGTGTTTGTAGGGAGCCGACATGCTTCGTAGATAAGTAATGCCTCCCAGTGGTTCCGCTGGAAAGAATTTCACAAAACGACAACCTAGTTCAATCGCTGATTCGAGTTCCGAGGGTGTTGCGATACCAGGAGCAAACGGAAGCCCTATCGAATAAGCCTCACGGACGACTTGATGATTCAATCCGGGGGCAACGCCAAAATCTGCACCAGCAGCCTTCGATTCGGCTGCCAACTTCGGAGACAGAATCGTGCCTGCGCCCACAAGCATCCTCGGCACTTCAGCACTAATGGCTCTGATTGCATCTATCGCAACGGGGGTGCGGATCGTCAATTCGATCGCCTCGATGCCACCCGCCAGCAAGGCCTCTGCTATCGGCACCGCATGCTCGACCTTCTCGACCGAAAAACCGGCGACGACTCCGGTCGTTTTCAACTGCTGGATAATTTCTTTGCAGAAATTGTTGACCATGTTATTACTCGATCAATACGAAACCCGCTTGGATGGAAGGGTACTCCCCCAGAATCCTCAACGTATGCACCCGATACTATTCCTTCGTGAATTTCACAAAGTCGCACGGTGAGCAACCCTCAATTCCCCTAATATCAGCCGATTAAATCAATAATTCTTTGATTCCCAATCTGGATTTTCAGTGCGAAAAGTTGGTAGAATCTCCTCATCCAGACGACTGCATCTGGGAGAGAAAATCACCTCAAATATAAGGAATCGACTTTGATTAGCCATATTCTAGCTTTCCGTGAAAAGCTGGCCAAGGGTCAGCTTTGCTTAGGCACAGGTATAACTCTCAGCGACCCTGCGGTCGTCGAAGCCTTGGCACCCGAAGTTGATTTTTTGTGGATTGATCTGGAGCACAATCCAATCAACATCGAATCGCTCCTCAGACTTTTGATTGCCGCCCGCGCAGGTGGAGCGGCGACCTTAGTGCGTTTGCCAAGTAGTGACCCAGCATTGCTAAAACGCGTTCTAGATACTGGTGCCGAAGGAATTATCATTCCCCAAGTTCGTTCTGCAGACGAAGTCCGAAAGGTCGTTGACACGACCCGTTATAAACCTCTTGGCAATAGGGGCTGGGGACCGAGGCGTCCATCGGATTATGGACGGCGCTCTATGGAACAAATAGTCCATGAAGCCAACGAACAATTGTTTCTTGCTGTACAAATTGAAAATACAGATGCCATTGCTGATCTTGACGAAATAATTAAGGTTCCGGGAATCGATTGTTTGGTTGTTGGCCCACATGACCTTGCCTTGTCCATGGGAGTGGGAGGTCAACTTGACGATAGCAATTATCTTGCAACCATTCGTACGATCATCCAAAAAGGGCATGAGGCGGGACTCTCAATTGGCTTTGGTGATGAAGCTCAGGCAGAGTGCGCTCAACGTTGGGTAGAGATGGGAGCTGATTGGATTCAACCAGGAAGCGACTTCGGCTATATGATCAAAACGGCCAATCAATTATTTGCAGACATTCGTAAAGCCGCTTCAAAATAACCGAGCTTTTTTATCTCCAGCCATTTGAAGACCTAAGAACATGCCTACTGAACAGATCCCTGCTTCGACACTTGCAAAATTGGCACAGTACGACACACCAACCATTTGCAATGTCGTCGAAGTTTTTGAGGTTCGCCCGCGAAATGTCGGGTATATGAACAGACAAATTCAGGCAGCTTTTCCAGGGATGCCTCCTATGGTGGGCTTTGCTGCCACGGCTACCTTTCAGTCTTCTGAGCCTTCTAGTGGCGGCGATGCCTATGAAGCAATTGGACAACAGCTTGAACTGATCACAAACCTGCCTGGGCCCGCAGTCGTCGTTTTTCAAGACCTTGATGTCCCATCCGTCGGTGCTACCTTTGGCGAAGTGATGTGCTGCAGTTTTCAAGCCTTTGGCTCGGTAGGCTTGATCACCTCTGGCGGTGGTCGGGATTTGGATCAGGTTTGCTCACTGCAGTATCCAGTCTTTACTGGAGCGACAATCTGTTCGCACGCGTATAGCCACATTGCGAGTCTCGGCAAAGATGTGGAAGTAGGCGGACTT
>PATG01000099.1 GCA_002713555.1 Planctomycetaceae bacterium | reverse complement strand
GAACTCCCACTCCCCCCTCCCCACTCCCTTCACCCTTCACCCTTCACCCTTCACGCATCCACACATCTACCAATTCCAATGCCTGCTCCCGGCTTTGAATCTGGCCTTCCAACTGGGCGTTGCGTAGAGTTTCTAGCAACTGGGCAAAATAACGGCCAGGTTGCAGGCCGTGCGCTATCAGGTCGTCGCCCGTTATAAGCTCGGGAGGATTGAGTTGGGCAATGGGGAGTTGCAACTTCTCCTGGCACAAGAGAACCCCCTCGTGAGTTGCTCCCAGAACTGCATTGGCAAGTTCCATCAATTCCTGGATTCCAGGGTGGACGAGACAACGCTGCAATTGGGGCCAAGGCATCGTCGTTGCTCCGTCCACGAACGACAGATGATCGTGCAACCAGGCAGCGCGATCCGTCTCCTTATTGCTAAATCGAAAACTGCGTCCCTGTTGCCTGATGGATTTCGCATCACCCGAATTCCAATTCAAAGCCGCGATGGCAACAGCCAGGGATTTGGTTTCTAAACATTCCAGGACTCTGAGAGCGTTATGGAAGCAATCTGGATCTTGAACAAATTCTGCAGCAGACGTGGGCATGATTTGTGCCAACAAACCCGATTCGAACAACAGCTGGCAACCCAATGCGCGCTGAGGATGCACAAGAATTCGGCGCATTTCGCCTCCAATGCGCTCGGCACTCACAACATGAATCTCTGCAGCCATGGACTGGATTGCGGCAAAAGTCGCAGGCTCTATCTGAAAGCCAAGAGTTGCCGCAAACCGCACAGCTCGCAGCATGCGCAGCTTATCTTCAGCAAAGCGCTCGCGAGGCTCTCCAATAGCTCGAATCCTGCCCAAACGGAGATCTTCTTGACCTCCGACATAGTCAATGACCTCTTCGGTAAGTGGGTCATAAAACAAGCCGTTGATCGTAAAATCGCGCCGCCGCGCATCTTCTTCGGGGGTCGTGAAAACAACGGCCATGGGATGGCGCCCGTCGAGATAGGCTCCGTCGCTACGAAATGTAGCAACTTCAATAGGTGCGTATTGACGCCCATTCAAGACTGATATCACGCCAAAGGCCACCCCAATGGCCAAAGTACGACGATGCCCAAAAAGATCTCGCACTTGATCGGGGCGAGCACTAGTGGCCACATCGTAGTCCTGGGGCACACGACCAATCAGCTGGTCCCGAACACACCCCCCTGCCCAGTATGCCTCATAACCAGCCGAACGCAGCTTCTGAATGACGCGCTCAGCAAATTCTCTTTGTAAGTTACGAGAGGGCATAAAAAAAACTACGAATAAACAGGGGGATTCTGCATACTGCTTTGCGAACGAATTGCTTGATCAATTCTCTTTGCCATAGCAGACCGCTCCGAATCCTGCCAGGTAAAGCCGAACTCGGTTGTCGGACGAAGAAAAAGCAGAGTATTTTCCACGGGCAAGACTCCCAGGGCTTGCTGGCAAGCCAGACTGTACACAAACATCTGCATCGCATAATGGTTCGCCTGCTGAGGGACACCCTCCGCGCTGACACGGTTCGATTTATAGTCCAGTAGATGCCAATCGCCGACAGCATCCTGGTACAGACAATCAATAAAACCATGGAAGTAGCATCCTGTCCAGGATTCCTCCTGCAGCGACCAGGGCAACAAAAACTCGACCTCACGACACAGTGTTTTTGCGTGGGCAATTTCTTGTGCCCGGTCGGTGACTAGAAAACGGCCAATCATCTCACCAGCTAGGGTGGCAGCTTGTTGCCAGTCTTCCTCAAAGTAGAGTGGTGAGAGAAAATCACATAGCTCTTGAACCTCGCTCGGATTTCCAACTTCAACCCGCTCCAACACGGCATGGACGAGTGTTCCCAGATCCTTGGAATCCAACCCGACAGGCTCTCCCGATTCCATTGATTCCCAAGCTCGGTTCGATCTTTGGCTTGCCAGGCCCGAGAATTGAGCATCGGAATCTATAGCTTCAATCAGTTGGCCCGTCAGTTGTGAAAACGAAAATCGCTTGCGATCCCCGACGTCTACCGGAACAGGTTCTACCGTACCGGGAACAGTCCCCTTATCTCTTTGGACGAGTTCATTGGTTTTTTCGACAAGCTCGATCAAATCAACACCACGAGATTTGCTCATTGGTTTGCGTTCCGTCGGTGGCAAATCCGTAGTCACCAAAACTTGGGGGGAGCAGTAATTGGTAGGCAGATCAACAATACATTGCCCACTTTGCAAGCAGAATCGTTTTGCCAAAAATTTCAGCCAGGCACTGGAAGGGTTTTCTAAATCCTTTTCTAAATTCTTGAAACTACTGGAAAGTATCAATCGGTCGGCGGCGCGTGTGCAGGCAACATAGAGCAAACGGTTACGTTCGGCCATTTCATGTTGTTGCTCAGCGAACTGGTGCATATTCCAGCCAGCGCAACAATTTTCATGTTGACTGGCCGTTTCGGGAGATACAAGTGGACCAAGTTTTTCGTCGAACACGGGACGACTGGAGGCATGGGGTGACTTGCGGCCCAGGTCCGGCACCACAACCAGTCCAAATTCAAGCCCCTTAGAATTGTGAATGGTCATGATGCGAATCGCATCACACTCGGCACGCGAAGCGGCTAACGGTTCTTTGGGAGTTCGTACCACAAATTCTGAAAGTTGGGTAATAAAACCATCCAAGTCTCCAGGGTTCGAGCGATCGTGCGAGCGTGCCTGTTCCAAAAGTTTGTGGACATTAGCCAGTTTGCGCTGCCCCATAAACTCAGCCAGCAAGATGGCATCATAACCCGTTTGGGCGATCGCCATGCGGAGCAACTCCGCCACCAGTTTGCAATCCTTGATCGCGCGCAAGCCTTGAAGGGTACTTGCTGCACGGCGAACTTTCGCACATTCTGCATCACTTAATTGCGGCGGCAATGCTGCAGCAAACAAACCGGACCCCAGTGATCCGTGCGCCTCCACAAGCCAAAACAGGGTTTCATCCTCTAAAGAAAAGAGCGGACTGCGTAGCGCTCCTGCCAAACTCAAATCATCCGACAAACTGGCGACGGCACGAAGCAAATGAAGCACATCATGTATTTCCTGCTGGGCATAAAAAGCACGGCCCCCGGTGAGATAGTAGTCGAGTCCATACTCACGAAGTGCCTCTTCATAAATATTGACGTCGCTTAGTGAACGGAGCAGGATGGCAATATCCCCCAACTGCAAGGGTCGCAGCAAACGGCTTTGCGGATCGACTACGATTGGCTCAGCCTCATCAAGAAGTTGAGAGAGTCTCCTGGCGATAAAGCGGGCTTCCTGCGTTCGCTCTCTTTGTGCCGGACTTCGATGCAATGCGTGCTGTTGGAATTCAGCTGGCTGCACGCCATTGCCGACATCCTGCTGATCACAAGACCACAAGAATTCCACTGCGGGTAGAGGAGCCTGTTGGGATCGGTGCGCCACCAAAGGCTCGTACGTCTGCTCAAAAGCTTCACAAAATAGAGCGTTCACAAAATCGAGAATTGCTGGCTGGCTACGAAAATTGGTAGTCAGCGACAATCGACTGGCTGCAGGCAAATGTGCCCGTAACGCATCCGACACCTCGGGTTCTGCTCCACGAAAGCGATAAATCGACTGCTTGAAATCGCCCACCACAAACAAACCCTGCTCGGCCCATTGCTCGCCACACAGTGCTTGCACAATGGCAACCTGCAGAGGATCCGTATCCTGGAATTCGTCCACCATGAGCAGACGCATACTTTGGTTTAGTTTTCTCTGTATGGCCGGAAACTGTTCGTTGGTCAACAAGCGGTAGGTTTTGACCAGCAGGTCATCAAATTCTAATACGCTGCGCCCCTGCTTGACTCGTTTGTAGCTGGTCGATACGTCTGCAACCAAGTGCAATAGATCAAGACCCACTGCTGCCGTCTGTTCCAGGGCCGCGTCATCCAGTAGCCGTTGCAGGGGACTCTTCTTGGTCAGCTTACGTACCTCATTGCAAGCATCACGATAATGATTAAATTCTTCCTCGCTGCTCCAATCGACCTTTTGGCACACTCCCTGCACCCTGGCCATATCGTGCAACTGCCCCAGTAATTCGACGACAGAGTCCGGCTCTTGTTTTAGTTTTCCCAAAAGACTAAGTATCTCTTGAAATCGATCCTGCAGGGTCTCTTTGCTCACTGCAGAGGTCTGACAAAGTTCCCGCAATTTGCTCACGGGCTCCTCAGCCAGGAAGTGCTGCACTGCTGCTGGAACGAAATGCTCTGCATGGTGCTGGCGCCAAACGGCCACCAGCTCGGAAGAGGTGGCTGTTCCCCATAGCTCAAGAGCCCTGGATGTGTTTTTGCTCAATAGATCCGCAATAATATCGCGCAGGTTTTGCAATCCAAAACGGGTTGCCAACTCGATCAACGGCTCATGATTCGCAATGAGCAGCTGCCGCAGCCGATTGTCCAAGGTTTGTATTCTCAGCAATTCGGCTGCAGGTCCACTGAGCAACTCAAAGTGCGGATCGACTGCAGCCTCAGCCGCATAACGACGTAGCAAGGTTGCACAAAAACTGTGAATCGTGCTTATCCGAGCTTCGTCCATCGCAGGGATTAATTGTTGCCAGGATTGCTTCTCTCCCTCAGACGAAGCCTCTTGCAATCGTTGATGACAACGATTGCGAATCCTTTCGCGCATCTCACGCGCTGCTGCATCTGTAAAAGTTATCGCCACCAGCTCCGTAAGCTCAGCGACAGGCCCCAGCACACTGGGCTCCAGGTAGGACAAAAACCTCTCCGTCAGCACAAACGTCTTGCCACACCCGGCTCCAGCTGCCAGCGACACACTTCGATCATGCGCATCCAAAGCCAGACGCTGCTCTGCAGTCAATAGCGTGGCGGTTTTCTTGGGTGTCATACCAACCTCACTCCCCCCCATTTGGCTCCCCACACTCGCTTCTCAGTTCCCACGCGATTCTTGCTCCTCATCTTTCAGAACACCTGAATCCTCCTCAATCCATACTTTTTCCAGACTTCGAATCTGACCAATCCGACAGACGGAGCGGTAGGGACATGAGTTGGTGCAGTGATTGTCTTCGTTGTAGACCGGGAAATGTCCTCTGCGGATGCTACGGATCGTTTGTGTCACGCGCTCCATAAGCGCTGGCTGAAGTTCTTCCCATTCGACGCAGGGGGCCAGCGTTTCGTCTTGCACTTCGCTGAGTGCAAACCCAACTTGCTTGCCTTTTTTTTCAAACCCCTTGTCCCTCACATTCCAATACCCGGCAGCAAAAGCGCGGGCCTGCTGGTCAGCAAGCAGATGCTTTTCAGCCGACAGCGCGTACAAGGGCAGTTGCAACTGATGCCCCGAATGCACTTTTTTGAGATCCATCTTGATGGCGTGCTTGCCCGATTTGTAGTCGATAATATTAAAGACCGTCACGCCCCCTACCCGCCCGATATCAATGCGATCAATCTGGCCGATGAGACGAATTTTTTCGCTTCCCAAATCGATCTCAAAGGGCACCGGGGTCGAAGTCGAATCCGCCCCCTCCTGCAAATCGGTACGTGCTTTCGGACCAAAACGAACCTCGAAGTACGTAGGCTGTGGGGGTTGCTCCCATTGGCCCCATTGACTGCGGTAGTCCTGTTCCTGCCCCACATAGTCGGGCACCCACTCGGCAATTTCGCGACGCTCAATTTCGCGCAACGCCTGCTCCACCCCCCCCAATGGGTTTGCCGAGACGACCGCTTGCAGAGTTTGCAGCAAGCGGTCCACCAGCAGACGGTCTGCATCTCCCTCCTGATGGGATGTACTTAGCTGCTGATGAACTGCCGCCAGTACCTGGTGCAACAAACTTCCGCGTCGGGCCGCATCACTTCGCAATGTCAATTCGCCAACAGGCTGCAAGTGAAGCAGGTGTTCTGCGTAAAAACGGAACGGACAGGTCGCGTAGCCTTCCAGCTGACTGGGGCTCCACAAATGGTCCTTATCGAACCTGCGGGCCAACACCGATTGCACAGACTCATTGAGCAACAACCCCTCGTAAGGTCCAAAGCCTTCTCGCTCAGCACGTTGTGAAATGCTACGCAGGCCTGCCAGTATGGATTCGCCTGCGCTTTGGGTGGTGCTGAGCCCTGCCAGGCCAGCCAGCCAGCCGTGGCGGCCCTCGAGTGCTTCGCCAAGTGCCTGCTGCCTGAAAGTGCTGAGGCTATGTGGTGGTGAGGAGCTATCCTGGGGCTGCCCCAGGGTCATCGTCGTGGTGGGAATAGTTGCTTCTCCCAAACATCGCTGCAATTCGACCAGCATTGGGCTGGGGGGGAGGGGCTGTCCTTTCTCATCAATGGCAGGGTAGCTCAGCGTCAGGCTGCTAGTTGCCCGTGTTACTAATTCGTAAAACAGCAACATCGACTCACTGGAGCGACTCAACCGACCCCCGTCTTCTTCCTGCCCCCCACCTGCCGCAGGCTTTTGGTCAGGGACCGCTGCTGCAGCGGACCTGGAAAAAGCTGAATCTGCCATCGATTCCGGATGCTGGAGCTCAGGCTCTCGGCTCGAAAACGATTGCTCACTAAGCCCCACCATGAAGACATGCTGCGCCGTAACATGTCGAGCCGAGTCCGTCGTCAACACACGCACCCTCCCCGTGGCATCCTGACCTTGATGGAGACGCGTATTGCGGGCGACAAAATCAATGAGACTGAGGATTGCTTCAAGTCGGTGCAATTGCACATCACCTGTCCCCAAATCAGCCACCTCGATGGCTCGGAGACCCCTGCGCAAAAGCTGCCAGCTTTGGATGAGCTCCTTTGAACCTGTCTGTTTCCTGGTAGGGGAGAATGGGGCTTCGTGCCATTCCGGATTTTTCATGGCGCTCGCAGCGTCACAGAGGGCGTTCCCTACAGGGTTCTGGGTTGGGCTCTGCTTGTCTGTCTCCATTCCCCCTCCACTGGCGATTTCAGGGGAAAGAGTTTTTTGGTGTCGCGATAGGGTCTCAGCATCCTGCTCGTCAACGACGCCTTTGTTCGCAGGGATCACTTCCAGAACCACGAGCATTTTTTCCAGCGCCGTCAACCAATCGTGCAGGACAGCTTCCTGAGGCAATGCATTCAGGCAGGCACCCAACTGCTCCAGCTTGCTCCTGGCAACCAGAGCATGCCAATAGAGCTGGGGGATCTCTTCCTCCTGGGCCCCTGAGGTCATGGCTGCATCCGCTGCTAGAGACCAGCGCTGGCATTGGTCAAGCAAGGCCTTTCTCCCGGTAGGCAACTGGGCTGCCCGCAGGCAGTTTTCGATTGCCAGTCGTGTCTGATTGGTATCAGGACTGCCAATATCCTGGGCATCGAACATGCCGATCAAACGATTGCCCACCACACCCAGCAACTGGCTAAAAGGCCAATCTTCTAACTGCAGTCGGAGCAGCCCCTGAATAAGTCGTACCAGGGGCGCAGCAGCCAGTCCGCGGGGAGTTTCCAGGAAATGGGGGATGCCAAAATCTCCCAGGACTTCGCCCATTCGCCAGGCAATCTCCGGCTGGCCGCTCAGGATCACCAGGATCTGGGCCGGTCGTGTTTTGCCATCCAGGAGCAATCGCTTAATCCGCTGGGCGACTTCTTCACATTCGCCCTGCACACTCTGGGCTGCCAGGATTTCCAGTCCGCTGATCGGCCCCTCTATTCCAGGAGGAGACGTTTCATCCTCGAAAAGTCGGCTGCGCAAATATTCCAGAGCGGGCACTGCCAGAGGCGGTGCGGCAACACATTCCAACTCGCTACCTGGCAATAGCTCCTGCAAGCGGGCCAAAGTGCCGTATGTTTTCGAAAAAAGAAGTCCCCTTCCCGCGGGTGAAGCCGTACCAGGCGTTCCCTCGCCCTGCTCTTCGCAGGTCAAGGTGATTTGCAGAGAGTCTGTCTGGCTGGCCAAGAGCCTGAGAATATCGTACTGAGCTGCCGTAAAATCACGAAAACCAGCAACCACAACGAGCCCATATCGATGGGCAGGCGAAGCTGCTCTCGACGCAATGATCTCACGAGCCGCCCAGAAGCGGCCCTCGGTATCGTACAAATCTCCTGCCTGTAATTGCTGCTGATACGCTGCATAGAGATGTCCCAGATCCTGTTCACGCTGGGTCTGTGCCAGACGAACATACTCATCAGGCCAGATATCTCGTCGCTTCAACTCGGCAATTTGCTGATCAACTTGCTCTACAAAGCCGGGCGTATGCGCAACCCCCGACAAATGCTTGAGTTCGCCACGCGAAACGACTGTCTCGATCACCCGTTGCAACATCCTGCGTCTTTGCAGGATCGATACGGGGCGAATTCGCTGCCCGCTGCCCGCAATCAGGCCTTCTGCAAAACGGGCGAAGGTTAACATCTGCGGTCCCAGATAAGCTCTGTCGCCATCCCTCAAGAGGCCACACCGCAGCGACTCCAGATTGTGTTGACTGGGGCAAATCCATAGTCCCTGCGGCATTTGCCCTGCAGGCAGAGTTGCCTGAGAAAGAAACGCTGGCGACTGTCGGTTTGCTAAAAATTCTCGAAACTCAGCCAGCAACCTGGGTGCCTTGCCCGCTCGGGGCAGTCCGGCCACAATCTTTACCTGCCCTTGTATGCTGGATGAATCCATTGAACCTGCATTTTCTGGAAGTCTGCGACCCCACCTCAACAACCGACCCTTTGTAGCAAAATAAGTACTCTTTTGCTTTTCTTAGTCTGTGTAACTAGGTGATTGAACTCCGTTTATTCCGTCAACCTTGTTTTTTCTGCGGAAAACCGCAGAATCAGCCCAGTGGCAGATTGCGGCACCTGCCTTGGCAACTTTCGACACTACCTTATTGCAGCTGGTAAAAACAGGGTCGATTGACAACGTAACCCCCTGACGCATAGACTATTAGGATATTTTACACCTCCTGAGAATGGAACCTGTCCAAGCCGTATTCCACACCTCTGGAGCCACCACGCAAACTGGCTGATTCAAAATAAGCAGGCCGCAGACTGTGCAAATTGAATCCCCCAGATTTTGATTCGCTGGCTCGAAAGTTGCTGCGATTCGTCAAAAAATGGCATCGGCTAAATGGCAATGGCGCGTTTTTGGACATGCCAAGGGCGCCGGAATTCATGCTAGCAGGCAAATCGGAATCGAATTCAGCCTGTTCATTGAAGTTCGGGTCGTCAGATACCGATTTCTTGGGGGACCACCGGAGATTTTCGGTGGCAGCATTTTTTTGTTAGTGCTTTATTTTTTTATCTTTTTTACTCTCGAGAAGGAGGCATCAAAATGGATGCAAAAAGAAAGATGCGGGGGTTTACCCTCGTCGAACTGCTGGTGGTAATTGCCATCATCGGTGTTTTGGTAGCCCTGTTGCTACCTGCAGTACAAGCGGCCCGCGAAGCGGCCCGTCGTAATTCATGCCTGAATAACATCAGGCAAATTGGCCAGGGTCTGCATAACTATGCCGACAGCCATAACTCGACGTTTCCGCTNGCTTCCACAGCGTTTTATACCGGCGTGGATACCGTAGGAACCGCACAAGACGGTTATAGCTGGCTTTTCCAGATTCTGCCCAATATCGAAGGTGGTAACATCTACGATCGGGCTAAAAACAATCCCGATTCGAATCGACTTCGGTCAGGCCCCTTTGCGCCTATCATCGTCGTTGACAACACGGCAGGTGCAAACAATCCCAATTTGCATCAACAGAGAGTTGAGGCCTTTGTCTGCCCCAGCTATCCAGGTCCTGAGGATACGAAGCAGTCTTTGTATGCCGGCCAAAAGGCGGCAGTTGGCAATTATGTAGCCACGGCCTCCACACACTACGATAACGATGGAGATGGGACCGCCACAGACGGTACGGTTACTACCGGATCACTCTATGGTGGTTCAGATGGCAGCAAGCAGGGCAATGGTGTGATTGTTTTTGCCCGCAATACGGCGAGTGTCGCCCCTGACAGTACACAAACTAGTNTTTTTTCTGTCAGAAATCGCCCCCGAGGCACAGGCTTTGAGTTCCGTGATGGCACCTCCAACACGTTTGTCTTCACCGAGTCTCGTGAAGAAACGTACGCCTCCTGGGTAAGCGGATTGTCCGCTTATGTCGTGGCAGCCGATCCAGGCAGCGGCATCCAAGTGAGAAAAACTGTACCAGCAGCCAATACCAACCAGCCGTCGGTTCTGACGATGGGTGCAAATCCTGTTGACGGCCAACTCGCTCTAAACATCGGCTCAGATGTGAAGCGGCTTGGTCAAAATGCCACCGCTGCTGACATGTACGCGTCACCTTATCCCCATGGCACAGAGGGAAGGATCTTTGGTCCCAGTAGCCAGCATCCGGGGGTTGTGCAGCATGCCTATGCTGACAACCACGCCAAATCGATCGAGGATTNGATCGATCCCGAGCTGTACCTGCACCAGGTCACACGCAACGGCAATGAGGTACTGCGTAATAACTAATGCAGCTTACCAGGCACCACTGCTTGCCTCCTGGCGAGTCAAGCAGTTGCCAAAAAGCTGATGATTAGTTGAAGCGTTCAATTGACACGGGCCACTGTGGGCCATTAAGCCCACAGTGGCTTTTTTTAGTATCGCTTTAAGTAGTTTTTCATCCCCATTCCGGCAGCCAAAACGACTAACACCGCGATACTTTGTACTGGCCTCCAGCGACCTTGCCACAGAATCTGATCGTTGACCAGATCTGCAAAAAAACTATGTTGAACTATGTTGAACTGCCTAACTCGGACCCAGGCTCCTGCCTGGGTCCGCTCTGCACTCGAGGCTCCCGCCTCGACTTTACCGAATTCGTACGTTTTCCACAGAGCCATCGTGACCCCATTACCCCTAGAAATCTCCTGCAGCGAAGTCCAGACCTGGCGTACGGAGAACCAGGACTTTGTCCTTGTCGACTGCCGCGAACCGGCTGAGCATACCCTGGTGGCCATTTCCGGCTCCCAATTATTGCCCATGAGTCAACTGCCGCAGCGCTACCAAGAACTGTCCGGTCAAGAAGATCAACGGCTGGTCGTTTATTGTCACCACGGCCAACGCAGCGCCCAGGTCACAGCCTGGCTTCGCCAACAGGGTTTCTCCCAGGCCCAATCGATGGCAGGCGGCATTGACGCCTGGGCTGTCCAGATTGAAGAAGGCATGCAGAGGTATTAGCCTAAGAGGTGCAGCTGGGTTCGCCAGTTTCATCCGTTTCGGCGTTAGAGCTGATGGGAGAAGGGAGAGGGGAGAATGCTGGGAGGAATTCATTTCCTTTACGGTAAGGCCTTTCGCTTACCCTTGCACTTCGCACTGATTTTTGACATCCTGGCTCCCAAGGTTTCACAGCCCGAGTGGCGGAATTGGCAGACGCGCATGGTTCAGGTCCATGTCCACGCAAGTGGGTGGAGGTTCAAATCCTCTCTCGGGTATTTGAGATGTTGTTTTGTATTCGCTAAAGCTGTTTTGTTTCGTCTCACTGCATCTCAAGAATTGCTGTTAAAACTTGGACTGGACTTACGTCCCCGGGTAAGCACGGCAACTNCCAAGCACGCCCCNCTGCAGGGCCGTATAAAATATTTTCTCGCTGGCAATTAATTGCTTACAGGCTGCCAGATACCCCTTGCTCGTCACGTAAATATCAACTGTGNCACCTGTTACGTGTGCGGCCTGGATTCCCGAATTCAAGGGCCTATCCTCCAGTACTATTCGGCACAAGATTTGCGCCGCACAGGACAGGTAATCGACGCATTTTAGTTGGACTTGCGCCCTGCGATACTTATCACAGATAATCGTCCGCNTGGGAGCGAAAAAGCGAGACAAGATCAAAGAGTCGGACGTGACGGGCTTGAAATTCTTCGACAAGCTTGCGCCGCTGCTTAAGCGATTGCATGACGATGGCTGCCAGCGTGACCGCGCCGGTAATCGGCAGCTGCATTTCGATCAGTACTGCATGTTGATGCTGCTCTACCTTTTCAACCCGATCGTCACGTCGCTCCGGGGGATCCGGCAAGCAAGCGAACTGAAAAACGTCCGGCGGAAGCTTGGCTGTCCGCGTGCATCACTTGGCTCTCTCGAAAGCAACCAGCGTTTTCGATGCGGAACGCCTCAAGGAAATCATCACCGAACTGGGGGACCAACTCGGACCGCTCTCTCAAAACAAACGTCTCCAGGATATCAAGCAGACGATAAAACTAGTTGACGGCTCTCTAATCGCGGCTTTGCCCAACATCATGAAAGCTTCTTGAAGGAAGGCCAAGACCGGCAAAGGAATGGTCAAGTGGCGATTGCATACGCACCTTGAATTACTACGCGCTATACCGACACGAATTGATGTGACTCCCAATGGTGGTGGTGAACACAATGAACGAGCGGTACTGGAGAGGGCTAAAAAGAGTCAGCCTGACCACAAGGTTCGCGTAATCTGCGTGCGGATCAATCCTCACACGACACGCGGCAGAGCTGGTAGCGGTCCGAGCGGAGTCGATAGCGACGGCATCTTGCGGATTGCAACGAACTTGTTGGACGCACCGGCCGAAACGATCTCCTTGATCTTTGAAAAACGATGGGCCATTGAAACCTTTTTTTGATTTTTCAAGCATATCCTGAGGTATCGTCATCTGCTGAGTCACGATCAAGAGGGAATCGAGATACAGACGTACTGGGCAACCAGCTACCTGGCCGTGGGATTGATAGCAATTCTGGTTCAACCTTACCGACCACTTGGCTTGACTAGCCCTGAATTGACTTGGGCTGTTACGCCGACCAAAGCTGCGATTCGGTGGCGGGAAGGTATGAAATACCGGGCTAAACGCTGTCCATTTGCTGGCTGATCCACCGCTCCAATTCTTCCCAATCCACGGGTGGCAGTTCGGAGAGATCCGGCCGCAACCGCTTCGCGCCACGAATGTAGACGTGTTCAATCTCGCTTTGTTTTTTTTCAGTGTTCCAGTGGATCATGACACGAATGCAGAAAGGCAATCCACCAGGGACTGCCATTTCGTGACCGCACAGTAGAGGTACATCCAGCCAGCCCAATTGCCGGGCTGCCAGGGCCGGAAACTCTGCATCGATATCCGGCGTGGTAGTGAAAATTGCACTAGCAACATCCTCCGAAGCAACTTGATTCCGGCGAATCACGAGCGCCAAGAGCTGGCGCGTTGCAGATAGTATTTCTTCACGATTGTTCCCATCAACCGTAGTTGCACCACGTATACCCCTGCAAATCATACCCACATCCGTATCGAGAAAGCCCTGAAGATGAACCTGCTTATCAGCTTATCCGGCCTGCACGGCAAAGTTAAGCCTGCAGGGGGTCTTTATTTAGGGGCAAACCCACTTATTTCGTACTATCCATGGGCCACCGAAACGCCCCTAAGGTCGGCGATGTAGCCTGAGAGCCTCTCCGTGACTTATTGGATTGTGCCTCCGAGCCCGCCACATTCCGGACCCTACCCTCCGCGCTCGCAATCGCCACAGAGTGCGTTTCTCTACAGGGTACTTGGGAAGGCTCTGAATAGTGAATTTAACAAAGATATTCGGATTGGAGGCTAGATTGGCAGATACCTCTGAAAAGAAACCAGAACTTGGCTTTAGGGCCGTTGACAGCTAGCCGCTGATGGTTAGAATTGCGAGTCTCAGCAGTGTGCGGGGTAATGCTCCTAAGGGGCCGATTTCCTCGCAGCTGGGTGTTATCTTGCTGGCCTGTGGGTTGCATAACTCAAATGGTTTGGCGAGGTTTATCAAGCTCTTTGACAATTCGGTTAGTGACTTCTATCAATTTAAGATTTTGAAACCAGATTCTTTGTAATCTGGATATTCAATTTCTTGAGTTTTGCCAGCACAAGACTGTACGGCTGAGAGGTGTGCAACGCTCTTCGGAGTGTAAGCATTTCTTGGCTTTCAAACACTACAAGATGGCTCATTTCTTTGGACTCCCCTTAGGGGGTGAACAAAGTTAATGCATATACCAAATTGAAGGGTTTGATCCTGGCTCAGAATGAACGTTGGCGGCATGGATTAGGCATGCAAGTCGAGCGAGAAGCTTTAGTTTGACGCTTCGGTTGATTTCTAAAGTGGACAGCGGCGCAAGGGAGAGTAACGCGTAGTTATCTACCCCGGGGTCCGGAATAGCTGAGGGAAACTTCAGGTAATACCGGATGATATCTTCGGATCAAAGGTGTGATTCCGCCCTGGGAGGGGACTGCGTACTACTAGCTTGTTGGTAGGGTAATGGCCTACCAAGGCTTTGATCAATAGCTGATTTGAGAGGATGATCAGCCACATTGGGACTGAGAC
>PATG01000139.1 GCA_002713555.1 Planctomycetaceae bacterium | reverse complement strand
AAATAACTTTGGCATTTCAGGTTTCCTGGCACCAATGTGTATAGAACTGAACAGAAGGCAACAGAGGAAACTGAGAAAAGACCCTCCGTTACCTCCTATTCAATCAGATCTGGCAAGCGGTTTTCCGGTCTGCTACTAACTCTACGGCCTAGGTCACAATATTTCGAACCACGTTGCCGTGCACATCTGTCAAACGAAAACGCCGGCCCTGATAGTTGTAGGTAAGCCGTTCGTGGTCGATTCCCATGAGGTGCAGGATGGTCGCATTGAAATCGTGTACGTGAACGCCATCCTGTACAATGTTGTAACCAAAATCATCGGTCTTACCATACGTGATTCCCCGTTTGACGCCGCCTCCCGCCATCCAAATCGTGAAACATCGCGGATGATGGTCACGACCATAGTTATTTGCCGTCAATCGGCCCTGCGAATAGCTTGTTCTGCCGAATTCGCCACCCCAAACGACCAGCGTGTCTTCGAGTAGCCCTCGCTGCTGAAGGTCGGTCACCAATGCAGCCGACGCCTGATCGGTTTCTTGGCATTGTTTCTGGATCTCGGCGGGCAGATTCTTATGTTGATCCCACCCTCGGTGGAAGAGTTGAATGCAGCGAACACCCCGTTCCACCAGCCGCCTGGCCAAAATGCAATTTGCCGCGTAGGTTCCTGGCACCCGAGAGTCAGGACCATAGGCGTCAAACGTCGACTCCGTTTCGTCCGACAGGTCTGAAACCTCCGGTACCGAAGCTTGCATGCGGAACGCCATTTCGTATTGTGCGATCCGCGCTTCAAGCTGCGGGTCGCCCGTATCTTCATGCGCCCTTTCGTGCAAATTCTGTAGACGGCTGAGCAACAGCCTGCGGTGCTCGCGGCTTACTCCGGGGGGATTCGACAAATACAATACGGGGTCTTTGCCCGATCGAAATCGTAATCCTTGGTGAGCCGCGGGAAGAAAACCGTTTCCCCATAGACGACTGTAAACAGGCTGTCCTCCCTGGCCTTTGCTGATCAACACAACGAATGTCGGCAGGTTGTCCTGTTCCGATCCCAGTCCATAGCTTAGCCAGGCACCGAGCGATGGTCGGCCCGACAGTTCGGAGCCTGTCAGAACAAACGTAATGGCCGGATCGTGATTGATGGCTTCGGTGAACATCGACTTTACAAAGCATAGATTGTCTGCAATCCGGGCCGTGTGCGGAAGCAATTCGCTAAGCCACGCGTTCGAGTCGCCGTGCTGTGCAAATCGAAATAACGACCCGGCGAGTGGCCAGCGAGATTGTAGGGACGACATGCTCGTGAACCGCTGTCCTTGACGCACCGATTCAGGCAGGTCCTCGCCATTGCGCTGGTTGAGAAGCGGTTTGTAATCGAAAAGATCTTGTTGCGACGGTGCGCCACTTTGGAACAGGAAGATGATCCGTTTCGCTCTCGCCGGAAAATGCAGACCCGACGAAAGATTGCCACTCGCCGCGGTTGCTTCTTCTTTCTGCAGCAACCCAAAGAGTGCGGCCGTGCCGACACCCATGCCGAGTCGCGTGAGCAGCTGCCGTCGACTGAGATGTTCGACCGGTGCGGTACCGGTGCAGAGTTGGGAAATACCGTTCATAGTTTCATCTGAAATTCGTGGAAATTCATAATGAGTTGGATTGCAGAGGTCATAGCGGCAACTTCGCAAGGGGGCAATGCGTCGCCCTGGGGCCACTCACCGATGCCGATAAAATCTCTGGCCGCCTGTTCGTCACTAGAAAAAAGATCAAGTTGTTCTGCGTGCGCTTGGCAGAGTTCGTCAACCTCTGCGTCGGTTGGATATCGACAAATGAGTCGCGCAAAAGACTCAGTCAGAGCGCTGCGAGCGTCCGAACCGTACTGACTCACTAATGTTGCAGCCAAAACCCTGGCCGGTTCAACGAATTGCGGATCATTCAGCAACACAAGGGCCTGGTTCGGCGTGAGTGTCGCCTCGCGACGCGCGACGCAGACCTCCCGGCTGACCGCGTCAAAACTCAGCATGGCCGGTGGAGGTGACGTCCGCTTCCAAAATGTGTACATGCTCCGACGGTAGAGAGATTCACCGGAACTGGCTTCGAACGTAGCCGGACCGACTTCCTTCCACAGCCCGGCGGGCTGATACGGCTTCACGCTTGGACCGCCGATGCGCGACGTCAAGATTCCACACGACGCCAGCGCCACATCGCGGATCTGTTCGGCATCATAGCGGTACCGCGGACCGCGCCACAGCAACTCATTCGCAGGATCCTTGGCATGCGCTGCGGATCGAATCTCGGAATCTTGCCGATACGTTGCGGACATCACGATCCGCTTGCAGAGCGACTTCATATCCCAACCCGATTCGTAAAACCGGGCCGCCAAATCGTCGAGCAGTTCTGGATGCGATGGTGCGGTACCCTGGCTGCCAAAATCTTCCTGGGTTGCTACCAGGCCACGGCCAAAAAACATTTTCCAGATGCGATTTACAGCGACACGAGCCGTAAGCGGATGATCTCGTCTGAGCAGCCAGCGGGCCAATTCAAGCCGGTTGCGCGGTTGATCACTTCTGGGAGGCAAAATAGCCGCCGGTACACCTGGGCCGACTTCTTCACCTGGCTGGTTGTACACCCCGCGAACTAAGACGTGTGCTTTGGCAGGCGCCCCTTTGTCGCGCATCACCATGATGGGGGTCAAACTTTCCACAAACTCATGCTCGGCCTGTCGGGCCTGGCGAATTCGCTCCCGCGCCACCCGATACTTCTCGCTAATGCGCTGGAGATAGTGCTCCTCTGGCACACCGGATTTGTCGACGACAAGGTTATTTGCAGCACGTAGGCCTTGAGCAAGGTGCGCTATCTCAAGTCGCGTAAGTGCTTCGCCAAACACCATAAATTCATCGACCACGCCGCCACGAAATCCAACTTCGCCATCCCGCTGACCGATCACCAGCGGCAACTCGTCCTGTGGCCACAGGATCGTGCCATAAAGATTGTCTCGCAGAGGATCCGTTGGCACCTCGTTCGCGTTGAAAGCGATCCGAAAACCATCGGCGCGGCTTGATCCATCGTACGTGACGGCGACGTGNGTCCATTCACCGACCGGTAGTTTCTCGCGCGATACGACCCGAACCGCATTCCCGGGCAAAAAGTGGCTCAGACCAAACTCAACACGTCCGTGGTCAAGAAAGCATTCGATTCCCCGACCAGCCGCTCCCCAATACGCCTTCGAGTTGTGCATTAAGATCGAGCGTCGCGTCACGTCACTCGGCTTGACCCAGAACGTAATTGTGACGGGTTCAAATCGCTCGCGTGCAATTCCCGGTTCGGGGTGCTCAAATCCCTCTTCACCTGAAAACTGGATCCCTTTTCCGACCACGCCATCGACAAGGGTTGCGGAACCCGGAAATCCCTCGCTTGTCTCAAACGTAAGGTGTAATAGCGGTTTGGGCGGTGAGAGGTCGCGGTAATCCGAGAACTGCCTGCGCCACTCTTCAAAACCAGAGTCACTTTCCAAGCGAATCGAAGCAAGTTCCTGTTCCGCGCGCCGGATTGTTTTTTTCAGTTTTTCATGTGCTTCGCGGGCCCCCGGATCATAGAGCAGAATGTTGGGAGTTGGCATGGCGCCAGTCTTATCGGCGTAGACCCCCGCCTCTTCAATATTTCCGAACAATGCGTAGAGAGAATAGAAGTCGCGTTGCGAGATGGGATCGAATTTGTGATCGTGGCAGCGGGCGCACTCCACGGTCAACCCCAAAAACGCAGTCGCAAAAGTTTGCACGCGGTCAATGACATATTCCACTGCAAATTCTTCGGGCAGGGCACCACCCTCCGCATTCTGCCGATGGAGACGATTGAACGCGGTCGCGAGCACATGTTCTTGTGTAGGTGAAGGCAACAAATCTCCCGCGAGCTGCCACGTGATAAACTCATCGAAAGAAAGGTTGTCGTTAAACGCGCGAATCAGCCAGTCTCGCCACGGCCACATGTTCATCTCAACGTCGTTGTCGAAACCGAACGTGTCCGCATAGCGGGCGACATCGAGCCAATGCACGGCCATCCGCTCGCCATAGGCCGGACTCGCCAAGAGCCGGTCGACAACATCATCATAAGCAGTGGGTGAGTCGTCCGATAAAAAATCCTCGATTTCATCGATCGTCGGAGGCAACCCNGTGAGGTCCATCGTCACCCGCTTGAGTAGACGCTCGCGAGAGGCCGGANGGCTAGGTGNAAGTGACTCCTTTTCGAGCCGCTGCAAAACGAAAGCGTCAATGGAATTGCGAATCCAATTATGGGGATCGTCCATCTCTGGATCTTGAAGTTTTCTGACTGGCTGAAACGCCCAATGCTGCTGGTAGCCCCCACCCTCCGCAATCCATTGCGTGAGTATCTCAATCTGTTCGGGAGTCAAATGCCGATTTGACTCAGGTGGTGGCATGCGAATGTCGGCCTCACTTGATGTGATTCGAGCGACAAGCTTGCTNTCCTCTGGCCGGTGAGGCACAACGGCTTCGGCCANATAAGCTCTATCTGAAAGATCGAGGCGNAGGTCCGACTCCTGAATATCAGGCCCGTGACAGAAAAAACACTTGTCGGAAAGGATCGGACGAACATCGCGATTGAAGTCGATCTTCGGCTCGGCATTTGCGCAACAGGCGATGACCAGATGAATGGTCACCGCGCAATACAGACGATGTTGCTGCCGCACAAGTTTCATGAGTTTTCCTTGGGTGATACTATATCTTATATTTTACCATGATGGTGAACAGTTTTTTTGACCATTGGACTAGAGTGTTGGGTCTGTTGGTCTAGCTGTCTGTTAGAGCCGTACCCTCTTGCCAGATTCTTGTGCCCGCCTTGCTGCATCGCACACACGGCACCACAGGAGGAGTTGTTCATACGGCACAGGTGGTTCGCCAGCACGCACCATTTGGCGGAACATTTTGGCGATTTTCTGTGCTGTCATCGGGTATTCTGGCTGGCCGATGCGAAGGCTTTCAAGGCATTCGCCCGATTCCGCATTGGAAAGTCGCGTGGCATGCTCACCCCAGGCTCGCACGAAGAAACCATTTTGATAAACCGCGTGATTCATGTTCCAAACGAGTACTTGGCGACCATCAGGATAGTGCAGCAGGATGATTTCGCGAGGCAGCGCCCCCATGCACTCAACCCAATCAACATCATTGCCAAATACGGTGAGGGCTAGCGCCACTCCGTGCGTAATCCCTTCGAGACCGCCCTTGGTTTCCCATCCATGGCTACCTTCGATCAGCCNATTATGTACCCTGTGAAAATCACGCAGGCGACGCCGAAAGTTATGTACCTCATCGGCATGATGCAAGATCGACGCGGCAAAGAGTGGTGCGTCGTACTTCACGGCCAGGTCTACAATCGACTTTGCATTCTTGTAGCTATCCGCCATCGGTTTATCGATGAACGTAGGGATGCCCGCTTTAAGAAGCGGCCGCACAATGGCGAGGTGGTCAGACCCGTCGAAGCTGCAATTGGCTACAAATGCTGCGTCGATTTCGCCAACCATCTGTTCCGGACGGCGGCATACGATCGGCCCATCTGTAAACGTTTCCGCGAATTTATCGGCTTCTCCGACGTCAGGATCCCAAACATGTGTGAGCTTGAACCCGGGAATCTTGTTGGCAGCCAGTTTGTCAGCAGAAAATTTGTCGGCAAGTTGTCCGTGAACATACGTGCAATTTTCTTGCAGTTTGACCGGATCGGCACGAACCATGAATGGAGCGAAGAAGTAGGCATGAATGTCGCAGCGAAGCACCCCAAGGCGGATTCGTTTTTGTTTAGGCATAAGAGTATTGATGGTCTGGGGTTGAGATTTGAGAGTCCAGAGTTGAGAGTCTAGTCTGGATGGCTCCGGGTCAGCAATCACCCAAAGCCCCCGACCCTTTTTTATTCGGCTACCCCGCGTGCGTTTGATCGGCTAACAACGCAGGGATCACATGGGACTCCCGGGTTATATTGGTCAGGCGGTGATCGACGCCTTGATGCCGATAGGTAAGCTTCCGGTGATCCAAGCCGAACAGGTGTAGTAATGTTGCATGAAAATCGTTGACGTGAACTGGATCGCGCAGGGGATTCCAACCGATTTCGTCTGTCTCTCCGTGGACGGTACCCGCTTTGCAGCCACCACCTGCCATAAAAACCGTAAAAGCATTGGGATGATGGTCGCGCCCCGTAACCGTTTCGTAGCCAGGTCGGTTTTCTCCCAATGGCGTGCGCCCAAATTCACTAGCCCAGACCACAAGCGTTTCGTCGAGCAGGCCTCGCTGCTTAAGGTCATTGATTAAGGCGGCGATCGGCTGATCCGCCATCGTCGCGTTGTATCGAACTCCTTCATCAAGTCCGGAATGATGATCCCACGAGGCAAAAATAATGTTGATGAAGCGAACACCACGTTCGACCAGGCGGCGTGCCATAAGACAATTTGTGCCAAACGAGCTAAATTGATTGTTGCTTCCGCTGCGATCCTTGCCAGCTTCGAAGTCTTTTCGATCGACGCCATAGGCCTTGAGCGTTTCGGCAGTCTCCCGCGATAGATCGGTCAACTCAGGAGCGGCTGCCTGCATGCGAAAGGCCAGCTCATAATTGGAAATGCGACTGTCAATCTCGTGATCGTGAACCTGCCTGTAACGGTGCTGGTTCAACTCAGCCAAGGCGTCGAGTGTCTTGCGCTGGAGCGACGTCGGCATCCCGGACGGATTCTCCAGATTGAGTATGGGAGGACCCTCGTTGCGCAGCAAGACCCCTGCATGTACCGACGACAGGAAGCCATTTGCCCAGAGAGTTGCACCCCCACTGGAGCCACGACCGGAGGTCAACACCACGTAGCTGGGCATATTCTCATTCTCCGTACCCAGCCCATACGAAACCCATGACCCCATCGACGGCAGGCCGAAGTTTGGTTGCCCGCATTGCATGAACAGCTGTCCCGGGTGGTGATTGAACTGATCGGTATGCATCGACTTGATCATGCAAATGTCGTCTGCACACGTGGCGATGTGCGGCAGGGCATCGGAGAACCACATGCCACTCTCTCCATGCTGACGAAACTTCCGTGGAGACCCCATGAGCGTGGCCGAATCCTTTTGGAGAAAGGCAAATCGCACACCCTCGGTCAGTGACTCCGGCATTTTCTGGCCATGGAGCTTGTTCAGCTCAGGCTTGTAGTCGAAGAGATCGAACTGCGACGGTGCTCCCGCCATGAAGAAGAAAATGCAGGACTTTGCTTTGGGCGCAAAATGAGCCTCGCGCGCTGCCAGGGGATTGAGAACCTGTCCGGCTACGCGTCTGGGAGTCGGCTCTCCACCAAACCCATCACCCGCCAGCATCGCCGTGAGTGCCATTCCTCCCAGACCACCTGCAGAGGTTGTGAGGAATTCGCGTCGAGACTGCTGCATCGTATTCATGGTAGTTCTACTGTCGTGTGATGAATTCGTCGAGGTTCAAGATCGTACGTGCCACCACCACCCAGGAAGCATTCTCCGCAGGGTCCACGCCCTCGGCCACATGAGGACCCACCAGGCGCACCGCCTCCTCGGGATGGCGCCGATAGAAGCTGCGGGAATCTGCCAAGAGATCGGCAAGTGTCAACACTTCGAAGACCTCGGGTTTGCGACTGAGTGCCATTTGAATCGCCAATCCTAATCGATCCCGATCGATCTGCTCAAGATCGACGTCGAGGCAAAGCAACCGCTTGGCAAATCCCTGCGCCGCTTCGAGAAACACCTCGTTCTGCAGAGTGGCAAGCGCCTGCAAGGCATTATTGGAGCGCTCGCGTCGCGGGGTGGCGGCACTCGCGTCAGGACAGTCAAAAGTAAGTAGATTTGGATCAATCGCCGTTCGTCGACAGAGCGTATAGACACCCCGTCGATATCGATCCTTGCCTTCCGATACGGGGGGGCCCGGATTGCTTACAAAGGATTGTTTAGCAACGTGCGTCGGGATGGGAGGGCGGACACTAGGGCCACCTATTTCGCGGTAGAGAAGTCCCGAGACGTCCAGGCAAATATCGCGGAGAATCTCAGCGTCTACCCGCAGCCGATTCTGACGCCACAGCAGCCTGTTATCGGCATCGATCTGTGCCATGTCGAGTCTTGTGTCAGATGACTTACGGTAGATCTCCGACGAAACAATCATCCGAATAAGTTCCTTGCGACTCCAGCCGGCTTCGTGGATGAACCAGTCGGCCAGCCAGTCGAGCAATTCGGGATGGGAGGGTAATTCTCCACGTGATCCGAAATCGATCGTTTGAGCTGCAAGCGGTCTCCCAAAAAGATGCATCCAGACCCGATTGACCCTCACCCGCGCAACGATCGGTGCGGCCTCCGCCGTCAGCCAGTTCGCAAAATCGAGGCGACTGGCGTGCCACGAGGTCGGCTTCATCGGCGGCCACAGGCGGGGCGGCCCGGGCGCAACTTCACCCTCAGCAACCAGCGGCTGCAGGAAATCTCCGCGCCGAAACACGTACGTCTTGCGCCGATCGGATGTTCGCTCAAGGAGAAATCTCGTGACACCGAGCTTGTTATCCAGTGTCCTTAAGTTAGTAAGTTTTCCCTGCAGTTCAAAACTTAAATTTTTGTCGGTCACTTGTCGTCGACTTAGGTCAGCAATTACGTTCCAATGCTTCATTCGCTGCTGGCGTTTTTGCTCGGCATCCTCTGGTGGGTCATCCAGAAAATCAGCTGCCAGATCGAAATTGTTGAAAAAGGCATACAGTGCATAGTAGTCGCCTTGGGCGATTGGGTCGTAGGGATGATCGTGGCACTGGCAACATCCAATGGTTGTTGCCAGCCAAACCGTGCCGACCGTATTGATTCGATCGATGACCCGCTTGGTTCGATCTTCCTCGCTGTCGACACCGCCCTCGAGATTGAATTGAGCTTGCAGATGAAACTTTGTTGCCAAGAGGTCGTCGCTCGTACGATCAGGAAGGAGATCTCCCGCAATCTGCTTCTTGGTGAACTCGTCGAAGGGCATATCCTCATTGATCGCTCGAATCACCCAGTCGCGAAAGTGATAGGCATCGCTTTTTACAGAGTCTTTTTCATAGCCTTCCGAGTCCGCGTAGCGTGCCTCGTCGAGCCAATGCCGCGCCCAGCGCTCTCCATAATGCTCTGATCCAAGCAAGCCATTCACCAAGTCGTCGTAGGCGGTCGGCGAACGATCGCGGACAAAAGCAGCAACTTCGCGCGTCGACGGAAGCAAGCCTGTCAGATCGAGAAACAAACGCCGAATCAGTGTCGGACGGTCTGCTTTGGGAGATGGCCAAACACCGGCCTGAGACAGTTGGCTCAATACAAAGTAGTCAATGGGATGTGTCGTGCCTGCAGGCAATGCATTACGAACTAAGGGGCGATAAGCCCAATGCTCTGGCCAGGACGCACCGGCATCGATCCAACGTCTAAGCAGTTGGACTTCCGATTGAGAAAGCGGCTCATCTGGAGGCATCCGCTCGTCAACGTCGCTCGAGGACACACGCCGAATCAACTCGCTTCCAGCTGCATCTCCTGGGATTACAGATGGCTCGTCCGCATCGGTATCAGCCAGCAGCAATTCGCGACTGAGAACGCTGAGGCCCGCGGTCTTCTTCACACCGCCATGGCACGAGGAACACTTTTCCAAGACTGGGCGGATCTCGCGCTGAAAGTCAATTGGGGCGTCGCGAGCATGCCCTTCAGCGAGGCTCGCGCCGTCGGGAATTTCTCCGCGGGTTGTCGCGTGCGTACCGACAAGGGCCCCAATCGCCACCAGCGCATACACCCCCCTCAAGAAGCGCCGGCTCATTTCAATTTCAATACGCCCAGACATACCCGAAATCCCCTTTACACCCCATCATACCAGAAGCCAGTACTGTTCGGCTCAACATTTGCCTTGTGAACATTGATTTGGTGTGGCAAGGAATGGGATCGATTTTTCCTATCTTCGCAGGAGACCCATCTTGCGCCATGCGCGCAGTCTGTGCATCCTGTGTCTTGACGGTCTAAAATCATAGCCACGAGTGGTCCAAGGATGGTACGGCAGCGAAATAATCTTGAAGAAAAGGACGTGCAAGGACTTAAGTTCTTTCGGGTCCTGAATCCGTTGCTGCAACCAGGGCGGCTGTACGTCCTGGATCGCGGCTATAACAGCTACGAGTTCTTTCAGGACATTG
The DNA here is from genome assembly GCA_002713555.1 of Planctomycetaceae bacterium. Next base: position 3,437 of record PATG01000139.1, on the reverse strand, counting down.
TTGATAAGAAGGCGTCGTTCGTCTGTCGCATTCAAAACAATGCAGCGTATCAAGTGATCGAAACGAAGCACGATCTCGCCGGAAGCGGCCGCTGCTGGGGTCATTGAGGATGTGATTGTCGACAAGATCGGTTCGGATCACAAAAAGAATTCTATCCGTCAACCAGTACGCGTCGTGAAGATCGACACCGGGAAACTCGATGATAAAGATCAGCCTGTCATCTTGGTATTGGCAACTAGCGAACTGCAACTGGACAGCGAGTTGCTGGCATTGGCATACAAACATCGCTGGACTATTGAACTGTTCTTTCGTTGGTTCAAATGTATTTTGGGCTGTCGCCACTTGTTGGCTCACAGTAAAAACGGCGTCACTATCCAGATGTATGCAGCCTTGATTGCCAGCCTGATGATCAGCCTGTGGGTGGGACGTAAGCCGACCAAGCGAACTTATGAAATGATCTGCCATTACTTCAACGAATGGGCGGACGACGATGAATTGCTCGCTCATATTCAGAAGCTCCAACACCACGAAGCCTAAACCACGGTCTACTGTCTCGTGATGGTTCATGCTGCGCGATTTCAAAAAACTGGGCGTAATCATATTCCGATTCTGCCCAATGCCTGTCGGTACGGCTATTATATCGATAGCGATATTCACCCAACCCAAGCTCGCAAACCCCGAGCCGAACAGTATTGATCAGAAGCAGGGAACGGGAGTAAAAGGGGCGGGTCTTGCCTATGGAAAAGCACCCAAAAGCGCAAAAGCAGCTTGAGATTGCTCTCGATTCTTTATCCAGTATGCTTAGGTGACACCGTCAACCTGCCGAAAGGACGTTGCCGACGACCGAAACGTATTCGAACGGTTGTCGGTATACACAGCACAAAATCGCAAGAGGTTCAACAGCTTGTTCCACACCAAATCACCTCCTGGTCGCCGTGGCGAACACCGACACGTGCCCGGCAATCTCCTTCGACGGGCAAAAATTTTTGCGGACAGGTGTCGGTGCCATTCGCGATGGAATCGTAGGGCGTGCGGCAACTTGAATTCTAAACGCATGATGCAGCACTTTCATCGGTGGGGATTCTTGAGCGGAGTTTTCACTTGCATGATCTTTTGTGCTGCGCCCGCCCGCGCCAATGATTCTAGCACCGCCGCGCCAATCGGACTTCAGGCATTTGATTGGGCACTCATTGGCATCTACGCATTGTCGACCATTCTCATCGGATGGTTTTTCGGCCGCAAACAGACGAGCACCAAAGAATACTTCCTGGGCAGCGGAAACATGAATCCGACTTTGGTCGGAATTTCACTGTTCGCCACGCTGCTGAGCACGATCAGCTATCTCTCCATGCCGGGCGAAGCGGTTGGCAAAGGCCCCGTGCTCGCCTGTGGAATGTTCGCCTACCCACTCACTTACCTGATTGTTGCTTATGGACTCTTGCCAGTTTACATGAAACACCGCGTCACCAGCGCTTATGAACTCCTTGAGGTTCGGCTTGGTTTGAGCATCCGCCTACTCGGCGCGGTCATGTTTCTCGTCCTACGGCTATTCTGGATGTCACTTTTAATTTACCTGGCCGCCAAAGCGATGACGGTGATGCTTGGTGTCGGAACGCAACACATCCAAACCGTTGTGCTATGCACGGGGATTGTTGCCGTGATTTACACGTCGATTGGCGGTCTCCGGGCCGTAGTGATTACCGATCTGATGCAGACGATACTCCTGCTCGGAGGGGCCATGCTCGTTATCATGATGGTAACCTATGACTTTGGCGGATTCGGTTGGGTCCCCACCACCTGGCAGCCCCATTGGGATACCCAACCGCTGCTGAGTTTCGATCCTAGAACCAGAGTCACCGTCGCGGGCACCCTCCTGTCGCTCGTGGTGTGGCAAGTATGTACTGCCGGTGGCGATCAAACGGCGGTGCAACGCTTTATGTCGATGCGCGACGTAAAGGCTGCCCGACACGCCATCATTGCACAGATGACCGTTGGCATTACGGTCCTGATCACGCTTATTTCGGTTGGAATGGCGCTCATGTCCTATTTCTCAGCCCATCCAGAGCAGCTACCAGCGAATATGTCGCTTACCGAGAGTGCAGACGACATGTTTCCCCACTATGTTGCCTATCACTTGCCAGTTGGAGTATCGGGGCTGGTCGTTTCGGCCATGTTTGCTGCGGCGATGTCAAGCGTCGACTCGGGAATCAACTCGATCACCGCTGTGGTGACCACTGATTTTCTCGATCGGTTCGGCAAAGGCCCCAAGACCGAAAAAGGGCACTTGATGTTCTCCCGGATCTTGGCCTTTTCCATTGGCGTGATCGTTGTGTTCAGCAGTGCTTACATGGGTTACATACCAGGAAATATCTCAGCAGTAACGAACAAGACAGTCAATCTGCTCACAGCACCCATCTTTGGACTCTTTTTCTTTGCTCTATTCGTTCCCTTTTCCCGACCGCTGGGCGTGTGGATCGCGACGATCGTTGGCGTGGCCGTGGCCGCCATAATCGCCTTTTCCGGACCGCTCGTCACATTTCTCGATGCCCAATTTGGAATCCCTGTTGAGACGTTCGGCGTCGCAATGGTCGAGAGAACAAATCCGGCCACGGAAACGACGTACATGGTCGCCGAGGACCCGATCAGCTTTCAATGGGTCGGGCCGGCCTCTCTCGCCGTTGACCTGGCGGTCGGCACATTCATCTGCTGGTTATTGCCGCAAAAGAAAGATGATAGGACGTGATTGCACCGGCTTGCCCATCCGGCGATGACGCTGTAGTTTTAAGGCCCGGGCCAATCGCTGCCAAAGGCAGAATACACTGGGTTCAATGCGTGCAACCCTTCCCCTAAGGAACCTCGGAAGAGGTCGCAGATTATGAGAACGAACCAAGTCAAACAGAAACTCGCGCGCGGTGAAGTATCGTACGGCCTGTGGCTGACCGTTGGTGAGTTCCACACCGCCCGGGCTCTAGCTGGCTGCGGACTCGATTGGCTTGTCGTCGACATGGAACACGGACCGTTCGATTGGTCTCGTGCTGCTGCTTTATTCGCAGCGATTGCCGATGCTGGATGCGTACCGCTGACACGAATACCGTGCGGCAGCCACGATCAAATCAAGCGGGCCTTGGATTGCGGGGCATGGGGCATAGTGATCCCCATGGTCGATACGGTCGAGCAAGCCCAGAGCGCGGTCGCCGCGGCAAAGTACCCACCTGTCGGCAATCGCAGCTTGGGAGGCGCCTTGCACGCGCTCAGCTTTGGTGCCACGGCCGATGAGTACTATGCTAATGCCGACAACGAAATTCTTGTCGTTGTACAGACCGAGAGCCCCGCCGGCGTCGAGCATGCCGACGAGATCTACAGTGTCCCCGGAGTCGATGTGGTCTTCGTTGGCCCGCGGGATTTGCAGGCGCAAATGCGCACAGCTGACGGCACCG
>PATG01000098.1 GCA_002713555.1 Planctomycetaceae bacterium | reverse complement strand
GATCTTTTTGGGCATCGTCGTACTTTGGCCATTGGGGTGGCCTTTGGCGTGATATCAGTCTTGAATGGGCGTCAATACGCACCTATTGAAGTTGCTACATTTCGTAGCGACGGAGCCTATCTCGACGGGCGCCATCCCATGGCCGTTGTTTTCACGACCCCCGAAGAAGATGCGCGGCGGCGCGATTTTACGATCAACGGCTTGTTTTATGACCCACTTACCGAAGAGGTCATTGACTATGTCGGAGGTCAAGAAGATCTCCGTTTGGGCAGGATTCGAGCTATTGGAGAGCCTCGCGAGCGCTTTGCTGAAGATAAGCTGCGCATGCTGCGAGCTGTGCGGTTTGCGGCAACTCTTGGCTTTCAGATAGAGCCTGCGACTTTTGCCGCAATCCAGTCCATGGCTGCAGAGATTCATGTTGTGAGTGCCGAGCGCATTGGAGGCGAAATGCGCCGAATTCTTGTGCATCCTCAGCGCGCATTGGGTTGCCAGCTGTTGTTCGAATCGGGTTTGTTGGCACAAATCATGCCCACGTCTGCTGCAGAATTTGTTCAAGATCCAGATTGCTTCCATAACGCTCTCAGAGTCCTGGAATGTTTAGAAACCAAATCCCTGGCTGTTGCCATCGCGGCTTTGAATTGGAATTCGGGTGATGCGAAATCCATCAGGCAACAGGGACGCAGTTTTCGATTTAGCAATAAGGAGACGGATCGCGCTGCCTGGTTGCACGATCATCTGTCGTTCGTGGACGGAGCAACGACGATGCCTTGGCCCCAATTGCAGCGTTGTCTCGTCCACCCTGGAATCCAGGAATTGATGGAACTTGCCAATGCAGTTCTGGGAGCAACTCACGAGGGGGTTCTCTTGTGCCAGGAGAAGTTGCANCTCCCCATTGCCCAACTCAATCCTCCCGAGCTTATAACGGGCGACGACCTGATAGCGCACGGCCTGCAACCTGGCCGTTATTTTGCCCAGTTGCTAGAAACTCTACGCAACGCCCAGTTGGAAGGCCAGATTCAAAGCCGGGAGCAGGCATTGGAATTGGTAGATGNGTGGATGCGTGAAGGGTGAAGGGTGAAGGGTGAAGGGAGTGGGGAGTGGGGAGTGGGGAGTGGGAGTTCGTTGGGTGCTGGTAGCGTTAGCGCAATGTATCTTTGTTGTTGGAAAATAGTTTTGCCTATGCGATTGTGGTGCAGGTATCCTAGGACAACTTACGGAAATATTTCCGGCCGTAGCGAAATTCGCCAGGAATTTCGATGGACACCGTTGGATGTAGCGCTACCGAAAGCCTTGGCGGCTTTCGCTACGTATACAGGTAAGTTGCTCTAGGCAATTTTTGGTGTATTATGCTGCTAAAANCACTACTTGTTTATGAAAAGACTCTCTGTTTAAAGTAGTGGGGAATTACAGACCTGTTCTGAAAAAAATCGATTTTTATGGCGAATCTATTANCGCTTGCCACGCCCGGTTCTTAATAGGCTGTAGACGAAGTTACTTGCGATCTTTACCATCGTAGGTCAGAGGTTTGTAATGGGGGTGTGTGCCCTTTGTGAAGCCTGTTGAACTTCCTCTTTCACTGGAGTGATATCATGCCAACCCCGCTGAATATGCCAGCCCTGCTGAATTCAGGCCTTGATCAAGTGGCCTTGATACTTGCCGAATCACCCATAGTAAATGCTTCTTACGTTTTGCAACTCTTTTCACGTATCTTGCATATCCTNGGAGCAATCATTCTCGTGGGAGGGTTGTTTTACATACGCACTGTTTTAGCCCCTGCGGAAACAGACAAAACAAGCGCCGACACTTGCTATGCAGGTCGTAGAGCAATCTGGGCTCGATGGGTCGGGATCGCAACTTTCCTGCTGCTACTAAGCGGATTTTATAACTTTATGACTATTAACGGTCAGGCCAAAGTCNATGGGGGCAAACTCGAACCAACCTACCATATCCTCTTTGGCATTAAATTCTTACTCGCCCTTTTGGTTATGTTTATAGCTTCGATCCTGGCCGGAAAAACGGCAGCGGNAGATCGATTTCGAGGACAGATGCGTAAGTGGCTCAATCTTGGCTGGTTGGCTGCCATGGCAATTGTCATTATTGCAGCCATGATGCGTACCTTTCACTAGACACGGTTTGAATCCAATTTGCGTGATCAACGGGATTTATTTGCATGGATAAAAAAGCGAAAAAGAAGATTGAGGTTTTGCGGAAAAAGATTACGCAACTTCAACAACAATATGTTGGTGCCAAACAACAGCCGGATGACCCTGAAGAACCGGCCCGCTTGCAAGCAGAAATTGAGCAATTAAAAGCAGAGATGAACAAGCTCAAAGCCGGTTAAGCTGGCTCGCAGATTTCTTCTACATCAGCGCAGCAACTTTGTCGCCGTCAGCAGTGTTTTATATACAGTGCTCAATTTCCGGTTGTTGGTCGTTGCGCGACACTGGGTTGCCAAGGATTGGGAATGTTCTTGACCGGAGATGGCTTGCTACGACCCTCGAAGTTTTCATGGTCGATAACAGGTTCGAGTGCGAAGAAAGGGGCAATCGAATCCTGGTCTCCCCAATCAGGGTCGGCGGCATCATTGCCATTATCATCGAATAGGTCTTCGATCGGTTGAGCCTGTGTATGGTGGGATTGTTGGTCTGAAGGGATGTTCTTTGCGAGTGCGGCAAAGACTTCGTCGAATGGACTGTCGTCCTCTGAGGCGCTGTGTGTTATTTTTTTACTGGATCCGCCATAGGTAGGATCTGGTAGAGATGCGGACACAAAGAGCGATAATGTCGGCGCTTGGAAGGGTTGGATTTCAGTAGTAGGGAGTACGAATACCGGTGTGCTTTGGATAGGGGGGCGCTGGCTGGACCCAATATTCAAAGGGGGTACGAAAAGTTGTGCAAAATCGATTTCCCCCGAGTGTTTTACGACCTTCGATTCCCCAGGGTCGCCTTCGCTGCAGAATAGATCTTCTGGCTGTGTCTCAGTAGAGAGAGTCAGGTTCTTTGCAACGGGTTCAAGCACACTGCCATGAATCCCACTTAAACTCGATGCTTCTGAAGAAGATGGTGTGCTTGGCGCTTGAGATAGCGCGATGCCATTCGCGGCGAGCATTTGCCGCGGTTCCATCTGCTCGAATCGACAGCAGCGTGTTTGGTCGAATCGCATGGATCCCTTGCTGCCATAAATGAATCTCCAACCAGACAAGGTCCACTCCGTTTAAAGCCAAGCTGTACCCACAGAGTATCCATCGACTTTAGGGATCAAGAGGCTCAGTTTGGGGAGCAGGGACCTTGTGGATCGACCTAAATTGCCTAGCCGAAGCAAAGCGTACAATACAAATTGCAAGAGTTTTTAGTTGGAAGTACAGGGTTTCTCAGAGCGATATTTTGCGCGATAGCCCACACGGCTTTGATGTTTTCGATGTCCTCCCGAGGAATCTGGGTTGCTTGCCGAATCCGGCTCAATATCCAGATCCCTCGGGGGTACTTCTAACGATTACGCCAAAAGCTTGGGGAGAAAAGTACCAGTATGGCAAACAGTTCCAGGCGGCCCAGCATCATCAAGAATGTAAAGAGTAGTTTTGCTGGGGCAGAGAAAGAGGCATAGTTTTGTGTGGCACCCACAATACCCAATCCTGGGCCAATGTTATGGAGTGTCGCAGTCACAGCACTAGCGGCGTCTAGCAATTTATTGGATTCGGCCTGGTTCGAATTCGTCCAGGTGGAGTCTGGCTCGATCCCAACCAGAGTCAGCCAACTGATAGAACTAATCAGTACGATCAATCCAAAGTAAACCAGGATATTCCGCGGTAGTTCGGCATCGGTTATCGACTCTCCACCCAAACGAAGATGCCGTACCACCGTAGGGTGAAAAGAATGTTCAATTTCGCGCCGCAGGATTTTTACGAACAGAATATGACGGATGACTTTCATGCCACCGCCTGTGCTGCCTGCGCATCCTCCGATGAACATCAGGAGTAATAGCAAGGCGCGGCTGAAGTTACTCCAGAGATCAAAGTCCTCAGATCCATAGCCAGTCGTGGTCAGGATTGAAACAACTTGAAATAAGCTATTTCGAAAAGAAGTTTCGTGACGTGCCAGATCTCCGATTGGTTCTGAAGGTTCTGGAGGAACAGGACTTTGTCCCATAAGAAGAATCAGAAGAGTTGCTATGGCAACGATTCCAGCATACGTTAGCCATTCGGGATCCTTGAGTAGTTTGTTTGGCTTGCCTTGGAGTGCGAAGTATAAGAGTGTGAAATTCGTACCGGCAAGAATCATGAACAAGATGACGGTGTACTCAATCTTTGCTGAATGAAATCCGCCCAGGCTGGCATTGAGCGTACTGAATCCCCCCGTGGCCATGGTCCCAAAGGCATGGCAAAGCGACTCGAACCAGGTCATGCCTTCCAATTTGAGCAGGATCGATAAGAGGACATTCAAAAAACAGTAAATGGCGGCAAATGTCCAGGCGGTGTGCTGCATCCGTTCCTGGGTTCCCTCTTTGCTGGGGCCCGGCATTTCAGCGCGCATCAGTGCTTTGCCAGCAGAGCCTTGTCCCAGGACGGCCACAAACAGAACAATGATTCCCAAGCCACCCAAAAAGTGGGTGCTGGAACGCCAAAAAAGTATGCAACGAGGCACCCAGTCCTGGTTTTCAATATCGGTCAGCACCGTGGCCCCTGTGGTACTGAATCCAGATTGGCTTTCAAACAGGCATTCCACGAGCCCCATTGGAATTGCCAATCCTGCCTCGGAGCGATACACGACATCACTCAGATAGTAGGGGATGGCGCCTAAGATTGTGGCTAAAACCCAACTGAGACCGACAACGGCCATCGCTTCTTTACGGTATAAGTTTTCTGGCGCGTCTCGACCGATGATTTTCAGGCACAGGCCCGTTACTCCACACAAAAGGATGGAGACAATCAGCGCAAAGAATCCTCCCGACTCAAACTTTTCGTGGCCACCAAAGGCAGGCCAGGCTGCGGGCAGGCTAAATGCCATCGTCAGACCGATCAGCCAGGCAATCGTTCCCAGCAATCCTGAGACGAGACGTAGATTCATGCGCGGGACCCTTCAAACAACGACACGGCTTCTTTCGCCACACTTTCAGCAACCAGAGCCACCACCGTGTCGCCAGGTTGAATGATATCGTCGCCGCCGGGGACTTTAGCAAAACCTTCATGAATGACCGCCGCAATCAAGCACTGTTCAGGAAGCTCCAGACGCGCGAGTACATGCTCGGTCGCAGGCGCTCCGGGTGCCACATCCAATTCCAAAACGCTAAGTTCTCCCTCTTCGCTCAGACGGGTCTTGGAAATCACGGGTCCCGACGTCAGATATCCCAGTACTTGTTTGGCAACCACCTCTCTTGGACTTACGGCCTGGTCNATTCCCAACTTGCCGACCACATGGGCATAGTCTGGACGGCTAACCAATGCCATGATGGTTTTTGCACCTATATCGCGTGCTTCCACGGAAGCCATAATATTATTTTCGTCTTCGCCCATGCTTGCGACAAACACATCGGCGCTGCCGACGCGCTCTTCTTCTAAATTGGCTCGTCGTGTTGCATCGCTGTTGACTACGGTTGTATGTTTCAGATGGCTGGCCAGGAAATCGCAACGCTTTCTGTCACGCTCCATCAAGACGACTCCAAACCGGGGTCCTTCAAGGATGCTGGCCAGGTGGTAACCCGTCTCACCGCCACCTGCAATGACGACACCAATCTTGACATTTGCATCAGCACAAAACATCTCTTTGACGGTATCGACATCTGCACGCTTGCCAATAATCGTTAGACGATCGCCTAATTCAATTTTGTCCTCAGCACCAGCAATCCAAGTTTTTCCTGCTCGGTTGATAGATCCCATACGCACTCCCGCGGGGAGATGCAATTGCTTGAGTGGTTTGCCAACCCCCTTCTTTTCTTCTGTGACGACAACTTCATGCACCTCAAGATCACCACGGGCAAGATTTTCTACTGCCAGAGATCCAGGGTGACGAATNCCGCGTGCTAATTCCAGGGCGGTCAGGTGTTCCAAGCTGAGCAGTCGGTCGACCCCAAAATGGCGTTGGTAATCGAACGTACTAAGATCGCGGAATACGGGAGCATAGACGCGGGCAACAGCACGTTTCGCGCCCATGGCTTTGGACATGCTGGCCGCTACGATGTTCACTTCATCGTTGCCGGTAACCGCGAGACAAAGGTCTGCACTGCCAACACCTGCTTGAAATAATACACTGGATTGTGAAGCAGAGCCGGTGAGCCCACGTACGTCGATCGTTTCATTAATGCGTCGGATATTTTCCATATCCGCATCAACGATGGTGACACTATGACGATGCAAACAGAGTAGTGAGGCGATTGAACCGCCTACTGTGCCTGCTCCTAGTACAACGATTCGCATAATATCCTTCGTAGAGTCGATCTAGGACTTTGGCCAACCCTTACGACTCGGGTCCATCATCCGCATGGTTGCGAGTCAGCAGGATTGGGAATTGGAGGGATGCAAAGTTAGGTGAATATGTCCAAACTTGTAATTCTATCAAGCTGACGATTCTAAAGGGGAGGCAGTGTCCGCGAAAGTGCGAAATATGGCTACTTGGGGTAAAGAGGAAGCCAGCAGGAAAGGGGAATTCTGCCGAGAACTCCCAGGACACAGTAGCGGGCAGGAAAGGTGGTTCCGGGCGGTGGCTACAAGCGGTGTTTGCCTTTGCCCCGTTTTTATTCTGTGAGTGGTTGCTCAGCCGTTTCTGGCTTTTTACCGGAACGGTTGTGATGTGCCATGATTGCTTCTGTATATTTTCTGTTGCTGTCGCTAATCTCCAGAAAATTCCAGAGAGGAAAACTTGCATCGATATCGGCGTCTGCAAGACTCTTGTCCAACTGTTCTAAAATGGACGAGTATTGATCAATGTAATCCATGATGTCAGCGCCGGCAGTGGAATCTGCAAGGATGATGGGATAGTCCTCAATAACTTCTGCCCAAAGTTTAAAGCTTTCTTCGTACATTCGCCGCGACCCAATCAAGTCGGCTTTTTCCTTAAAAGTCTTTCGGCCGTGATAGGCCAAAGCGCNTCCTTTGAGTGCGGCTTCTGTTTGTTCAAATTGGCAACGATCTTCCCAATAGGCATAATTTGCAACGTCACGATTCGAATTGGTGAGCCTGATGCGCTCTGTCAATTTGGATAGTCGACTGGCTAATTTTCGGACCAGAGCAGAGTTGCTGGGAGTGTCCTCCGCAATCCGACTTGCCAGGTCTTGCCAGGTAACCTCGAGATTGTTTTTGGTGGAATAGTAGAACTCCATTTGCTCGGAGTCTAGTTTCTCAAGAGGCTTTTCTAAGATCTCACGCTGAGCTGTTGAGAGATTAGCAAGACGTTCGGATTNGATTTTTTCGCGCAGGTCAGGTTGAATGCTATTTAATTCGTCTTTGATCTGCTGGGCTTCTTTTTCTAAACGTTCAAGACCTGCCAGGCGGATCTTGAAGCCGCGCGAAGATGTTAACTCGAGATTGCCATACTTGTGCCACAGTTTTTCGGCGATGCGCCAGGCCTCTTGGGCTTTATCACCAAAGGTTCCTTCTTTTTCAATTGCTTCACTATAATTTATCTGGGCCATACCTGGTCGGTTGTAGAAGGTTGTGGGGTTTTTTTGCCCCAGGCTTTTTTTCTTGTCATCCACAGCGGAGATAGCCAGGTCGTATTGGGTTCCCGCCACAAGCCAGTTGTCACGCTTTTCTCGGGGCGGGGGATTGCCATTAAAGAACTTATTGTGGAAATCGTCATCGAGCTTGAACATGCGGCGATATTCGACATGCTCATCTGCTTTGCCTATTTTGTTGCCAATAAACCAGCCTAGTTCAGCCAGTAAATACGGACTATCACGATTGTAGAGTGTGCCTTCTTTGAGGAACTCAATGCCACGTTTGACATAGTGGAAACGGTCGCGTACATCATCCAACTCGACCGAAACGTTGTAGGTTAGATTCCAGGACTGGTACCGCCAGAAAGAAATAAAATAAGGTTGGAGCTTGGCCAATTGTGATAAAGTGGCGCGAAAATTTGTCCAATCTTCTTTCTTTTTGTATTCGATGGCTTTATTCCAGAGCCAAGAAACGGCAATGCCCCGAGCACCTAATGTCGCCATCCGCATGGCTGCACTGGTGGGGTCAATTTCACCAATGTTTGATTGGCCCAAGTTGTGCTCGGTCCGCATCTGAGCCAGTTTTCCGCCTTCGCCACCTTTGCGCGTCCTAGGTGCCCCAAGTTGAGAAAGGGGAAAAAGCAAAACGGCTATCAAAACGAGATAGGTGATCTTTCGATAAAAGGAGCCATGTTCGGTCATTNGGCAACCTCGCGAGTACGTAGCAAGAAATAGCCAATCACCGCCAGGCCCACGACATAGGCCAGGCAAGTGGTTAGATCCTGGGCAACTCGATTAAAGGGAACATCAAAGCCATAGGCGGCGAAATTAACTGTGCTGAACGCTGAAAAGTCTGGCAGGATTTGCGCAACACTTAGCATGAGTTGTCGCAATACATTGTCGATTGNCTTAATCAATGTTGTGTCAACACCTGGATCCAGCTTGATCATGACATTCTTTTGAGTCACCAGTCGCACTAAGGATTCTATCGGACCTCCACCGTATTCGGTGCCGGTTGCAACACCAACAAAGAAGGTTCGAAAGAACCCAAGCAGTATGAAGGAGACGGTAAACAAGGTTGCCACTGGTCCACTCAGCAGCGNGCTCGCTGCAACACCAATCGAAATCACAATGATCATCTGTACCCAGATGCTGAGGCAGACTTTGGTGAAATTGAAAACGGGAGAACCGTCTGGGAGACTTAGATAGCAGTCTGCCTTGGCAAAGCCAAAATATTGGCCACGTTCCAAACACTGAATCCATATCTCCAGTTCACCTTCAGAACTAACAAAGTCTTCGTAAAGATCATATTCTGTTCCGTCCGGTGAGGTGAGCTTACGAGGGATCATCCTTTCATCNACCTTGGCATCCACGGCCAGAAAAGATGTTGCGTCGCTTACTAGCTGGGTTTCGGGATTTTTTACCTGGATGGTTCCCGAGATTTGCTCACCGATAGTGCCTTTATGCGTGCGAAAAACACGAACGATTAAACCTATGGATAATCCCTTTTCTTTTTCGGGTACTTCAGGATCATCCAGAAACGGCGGTGGGGTAATTCGATCAAATTTCCAAAAGGCAGCTGCCTGGGAATTGCCCTCGATAAAGCTGCGATAATTCCATTCGTTGCCAACACTAATCCCTCGAGCTTTTAGAGAACCCTGCCGGTCGTGGAAGCTAAGCTCACCCCAGCGAGGCACACGTGCTCGNAAATACCCTTCTGCTGGCAAGACGTCATGCTGTTCGCCTCTGGACTCCACACCGTGAGAATGTCCAAAGTTGCTTTTTGCTACTCCAGACTTATCTGCTTTCAACTCAACATCGTGGCGATGGTAGGCATCCTGGCTAGTGATGCCATCGTATCCAACNACCTCATCAGAAATCCCCGTGACGTTCTTGAGCTTGCTGCCTTCTATGCGGTGTGTATGCGATAGCGATCGATGGACAAAAACATAACTGCAAAATGCCATGGCAGCCAAGAGAAGCGTCCCGACGATGCCAAAACCAATAATGCGTCCCAGAATTATTTCACCGGATCGAACGGGTTTGGTGACTACGGTATAAATAGTTTTTGTTTTGAAATCACCGGGTAGGCTGAACGTACTCAGCACGAGTGAGATTCCTAAAATTAAGTACGTAGCTGCTGTCAACACAAAACTGATGTATAGCTTTGCGGGGTCTTGATGGTCCGTTTTCAGGAACCAGGCAGCAAATAAAAGGACGACTCCAAAGACAACCAGCGCAACGATAACGCGGCGTTGCCGGGCTTCTTTCATAGCCAGGCGTGCCAGGGCCCAAACGCGTCGGGGCGAAATCTCTAAGATCTCGCGAAATCCAGACGAAACCACACGGTAAACATGATCCCCTCCGCGTAGAAGTCCGAGGCGGGCAGCTGAAAAGCAATAGCCGATCAGCAGTGCCAGAAACGCCATGCTTAGAACAACAAGAAGAAAATGAGGCAAGGCTCCTAAAGAGCTTGCATCGCCCCTCAAAAACCATTGCAAATAGGGCAGAATTTCTTGTTCGAGGACCATGGGGAGGATTTAGTATTGAGGATTTAGGAGTTGGCCGCTCAGAAGCGGTAAAGGGGTACCCATAGTTTCTGAGATGCTGTTTCTGAGATAATGTTCTGGGAGATGCCGTTTCTGGGAGATTCCTGACAGGATAGGTTATGCCGGATAGATATGCTGTNACTTATCCCCCGTTGTCCGATTGATCTTCAGAAGCATTCACTTTGACGTGGCGACCNGGACGCTCTTCACTGTCACGCACAATGGACAAGAATAATTCTTCGAGTGTACTTGTGGGGTTGTCCATTTCCAGAAGTTCGCCGCTGTGCCGTTGGATGACGTCACGAATTTCTTTCTGGCAGTCCTCTGAAATGCCACGTGCACGAATTTGAGTTACATCTTCAACGGTGAGCAGCTCATCCACACGACCTAATTCTTTGAGTTCGCCTTGATGCAGGATGGCTATTCGGTCACACACATCCTGAACATCGGCAAGCAAATGACTGCACATGACGACAGTTTTACCCTCGCTTTTTAATCGCAGGATCATGTCCTTCATTTCTCGCGTGCCAATAGGATCGAGCCCACTGGTAGGTTCGTCAAGTAAAATCAGATCAGGGTCATTGATTAGTGCCTGCGCCAAGCCGATTCGGCGTGTCATTCCTTTGGAGTATTCTTGGAGNTGACGTCTTCGTGCGTTGTCGAGGCCTACTTGCTTGATTAAAGAGTCAACTCGCTGCTGGCGTGTTTCGGGAGACATGTTGAACAGACGGCCATAAAAGTCCAAAGTTTCTTCTGCGTTTAAAAAACGATAGAGATACGACTCTTCTGGCAAATAACCAATTCGTTCGTTTTTGCCGACATCTGTAGCGCGCTTGCCTAAAACGATCGCTTCACCGGAAGTGGGAAAGAGAAGTCCCAAGATCAATTTAATCGTAGTCGTTTTTCCGGAACCGTTCGGGCCAAGCAGGCCAAAGACTTCTCCGCGTCGAACTTCGAGATCAAGTGCTTTGAGTGCCCTTACTTTTTGACGTCCCCAAAAGTCACGGTAAACCTTAGAAATAGCCCTGGTTTGTACAACGATTTCTTCGCTCATGGATTTAGTTGTTGGGGGNTAANATGGGGGCAATGGAAAAAATCAATAAAGGCCAGAACTTGAAGTCTCAGTAGTAAACTTGAAGTCTCAGTAGTAATAGTGTGGAGTATCATAGGGTGCAGTTTTCGCCAGTAAGTACTTACCCGAAGGTAATTACCCATAGATATTTGCCGTCCAGCGAGAACCCCGCGATAGCCCCTACGTAGCAGCTAGCTGAGAGGTTCACCCGTTCGGTCAAATATTCATAAAAGAAATCTATCAAAGTGTGTTTTTGAGTGTCAATGTGCCGTAAATGAAGTGCTGATTATAGTTTACGGCCTTGGGACGGACAAGCATCTTAGCGCCCCGGAGCATACAGAGAGGAAAACTAATATTGAAAAAAAGGTGGGTGGACTTGTGTGCCTGGAGAAGGCTGCCATGGATCGGTGATTCGTATCCAATTTGGGGTGATGAAGCCCACCGGCAATTCGGTTCAAAGTCCATATTCTTGGGGTCGGGGGATGATTTTTCTGCCGTCAACCCGCCAGGCCAGGATCGTGTCTGCTGAGGCACCCAGGTGGAGTCCAGGGCGTAGCTGTGGGATCAACTTGGATTGATTCAGCAAATCCCCTCAAACTCAAAGCCAAGATAGTTGCGTTTAACATCAGCCACTTGGAGCCAAAGTGGGTCCAGGTGGATTTCGTCTGAAAGAGCGATTAAGATTTCTAAATCTTTGCTTTGCCCAGCTTCAAAAGTGCGAACAGCATTTCCTAATTGGAGATTAAAAAGTCGTTCCGCTTCGACATCCGTCTGTTTGTCATCCCTGTCCAACAGGGTTCCTGACTGCAGGAAGGGCAGTAGATTGCCAGGAGCGATCCAGGTTTTAATCAATTTGTCACTGATGGGGCAGGACGTCCAGGTACCCCAGGATTGATTGGATTTTAAACAGATTGTTTGCTCGCGTTCATCCATGAGTTGCGCTGCCAGGATGCGCGCAAGTTTTCTACTGTTTGCCTGTCGGGATTCGATTTTTATTTAAGAAACTTTAGCCAATAATCGGGTTATTGAATCAGTGTGAATTGAATGAGCTGGTCAGATAATATGATTAATGAATATGCGAGTGTCGCGAATCCATTGGATCGGCTTTCAATTCCTCATCTAAATACGCTCTACAATGCCGACACTTGCGCGCAACGGCCATGATCCGTCCACCACAAAATGGGCAAGCAGTTGTATTAGCCGTTTGTTGATCAACCATTGGGTGTTCTCGATCAGGTGTTGGAATAGGAAGCTGTGGGTATTCAAAAGCACTACTGCATAGGCAGTTGGCAATGAAACAGGCTGTCACCAGTTTCAGTAACTTAATCGAAGATTCTGGAAGAAATAATTTTCCAGAAATGTTTCCAGGTCTTGCCAGAGCGGGTAGAATCTGCAGAATAGTGTACAAATGTAAACCATTTGCTGCTGGGGTCTATTCATGCTTGCCAAATTGCATACGCTCTCGCTATTGGGGATCAATGCACTGCCTGTTGAGGTAGAAGTTGATGTGTCGCCAGCGTCGATGCCTAAAGTGATTCTCGTAGGATTGCCTGAGGCGGCCGTCAGAGAGAGTGTTCACCGTATTGAACGAGCGCTTGTGAATAGTGGCTATGTTCGACCTCAAAATCGTGTTGTGATTAATCTTGCTCCGGCGGAACTCCCCAAGCAAGCGGCCTCGTTTGATCTGCCTATAGCCTTGGGCTTATTGGCGTCGAGCGGACAACTGGATTCAAATATTTTGAATAGCTATGCAGCCGTTGGCGAGTTGGCCCTTGATGGCAGCACGCGCCCCATGAAAGGAGCTCTTTCAACTGCAATCGCAGCTGCCCAAAATGGAGTACGAGGAATTGTTGTGCCGGCAGCCAATGCGCATGAGGCCGCCGTCGTCGAAGGTATTGAAGTCATTGCCGTCGAAAGTCTGATGCAGGCGGTTGCTTTTTTTAGCGGTCAGCTGCCAATCGAACCGACGCCATCAAGACTGGGTGAATTATTTACGGAGTTGGGTGGCTACGATGTCGATTTTGCGGATGTCCGCGGGCAAGAGATGGCGAAACGAGCAATCACCCTGGCAGCAGCGGGCAATCACAATCTGCTCATGGTAGGACCACCAGGTTCTGGCAAGACAATGCTCGCCAAGCGGGTTCCTACGGTACTGCAGGGATTGGCAGGCGAAGAGTCTATTGAAACCACTCGCATTTACAGTGCCCTGGGCAAACTGCCAGCAGGAAAACCCTTATTGGCACGACGTCCATTTCGGTCTCCTCATCATACAATAAGTAATGCGGGTCTGGTGGGTGGTGGTTCGATCCCAACACCGGGCGAGATCAGTTTGGCTCACAACGGTGTGTTGTTTCTTGACGAATTGCCAGAGTTCAGCCGGCAAACTCTCGAAGTTTTGCGTCAGCCCTTGGAAGATGGCATGGTTTCAATCAGTCGCGCTTTGCAATCAACAGATTTTCCTGCCGATTTTATGTTGATTGCATCTTTAAACCACTGTCCTTGTGGTTTTCGCAACGATTCCCGTCGTGATTGCCATTGCACAGTCACGCAAGTTGAAAGGTACATGGCTAAAATCAGTGGTCCTTTATTGGATCGAATCGATTTGCATATTGAAGTGCCGGCAGTCCCTTTTGGCGAACTCACCACTGCCGCCGAGGGGACAGATAGCGGCTCTATGCGGGAGATTGTCGAATCAGCCCGCAGTCGACAATTGTCTCGTTTTGCTGATTCGCGGACGCGCAGCAATGCACAAATGAGTTCTCGTGAACTACGTCAATATTGTCCGCTTTCAAAAAACTGCAAAATGTTGATGGAACAGAGCGTTGATCGATTGGGTCTTTCGGCGCGGGCCCACGATAAAGTCCTGCGTGTAGCCCGTACGATCGCCGACGTTGATAGCCAGGCCAATGAGGGAGAAACCGAACCGATCAAGATTGAACATATTAGTGAAGCGATCAATTACCGAATGCTCGATCGGCAGTTTTGGAGCTGAGAGGTGACGAAAAGTTGTGCGAAATAGATAGCCTAAAGAGAGCGGACACGCTTGCGGCCAGGTTTTCGTTGTGTGACGTTTTCAGCTTGTCCGGTCATTTCGTACAAAAAACGACTCGGTACCGTGTCGCGTGCTTTGCCCCATTTGCGGCGTGAAAGTGATAAGGAGAGCGTCAGTTCCTCTTGCGCGCGGGTAACTCCCACATAACACAAGCGTCGTTCTTCGTCGATCGCGCTGGACTCCTCAGCGAGTGAACGTTTGTGTGGCAGTATACCCTCTTCCATGCCCACCATGTACACATAAGGAAATTCCAGACCTTTGGCGGAGTGCAAGGTCATTAGCGCTATCGCGTTCCCCTTAAGTTGATCCTCTTTGTCGTCACTTTCGGTATTGCCAAGTGCAATGTCATCTAAAAAGCCTCGCAAGGTCGGTTTGGAGGCATGCTCTTCATAGTTGGCTGCAGCATTTATGATTTCTTCTAGTGTTGCTGTGCGTGCGTCTCGGTCATTGGGATCTGGGTAGAGGCGATCCAATTCTTTTTGATAGCCGGTGGCTTGAATGACCAATTTGACCAACTCAGCCAATGCACAATTCTGAGCGGCCTGTTTGAGTGACTGAATCGTTTCATGAAATGTTGAAACTGCTTGTGTTACTGTATTGCTTAAGGCCAGATGGTGTCCGATTTCGGGAAACAGATCCCAAATGTGACCAGCTCGTTCGGTTGCGGCGCTAACCAACTCTTTGACGGCCTTGTTGCCGATTCCTCGAGCGGGCGTATTAATGATGCGCAGCAGCGAGACTTCGTCGTGAGGATTGTCGATGACCTTCAGGTACGCCAACAAGTCGCGGACTTCCTTACGATCGAAGAAGCTCATCCCACCCAACAATACATAAGGTAGATTTGCGCGCCTTAAGGCTGTTTCAAAATTACGTGGCTGTTCGTTGGTGCGACAGAGTATGGCAAAATCGCGTGCTGCAATCCCAGGCTGTGTGAGGCGATAAGAGATGTCGTTGACTATTTTTTCGGCTTCTTTGGATTCATCAGGAAGCTGCAATATTCGTGGAGTCTGGCCACCTGCTCTGGCAGGACGTAATATTTTTTCATGGCGGACAGCATTGAAGGCAATCAGGGTGTTGGCGTAACCCAGAATTGCTGCCGTGGAGCGATAATTGTCTTCGAGTCTTACGACTTTGGCTTCGGGCCAATCTTTATTGAAATTGAGGATGTGTCGAACCTCTGCGCCTCGCCATCCGTAGATCGATTGGTCGTCGTCGCCTACAACACAAAGATTACGGTGTCCCATCGCCAGGCATTTGACGATCTTGTACTGGCTCTGATTGGTGTCTTGGTATTCATCGATCAGCACATGATCAAAAAGTTGTGCCTCTTTGCGGCGGACGTTGGGATGCTTCTCGAAGAGTTGTCCGGTCAATAAAAGCAAGTCGTCAAAATCAACGGCCCCTTTGGCTTTCAGATTGGATTGATAACGCCGGTAGGCGGCTGCGGCAAGATGCTCTTTGTCTGTATCGGCTGCCGAAGCTGCACGAGCTGGACCAAACGATCGTGTTTTCCAACTCCCAATGATTGCCAACAAATCAGCCGGTTTGAGGGGTTCGTTAGGGCATCGTATTTCACGTAAGGCAGCCCGGGCAGCAGCTTCCTGGTCGCCACGATCGTAGATCGCAAATTTTAAAGGGTATCCCAATTGGTCGATGTGGCGTCGCAGTATTCTTACGCAGAGCGCATGGAAGGTCGAAATCTGAGGTTTTTGTCCGGATTTGTTTTTTTTGGGTAGAAGTTTCGAAACGCGCTGTTGCATTTCTCCTGCTGCCTTGCGCGTGAACGTGACTGCTAGTATTCGATCTGCAGGTGTGCCATGGCGAATGAGTTTGGCAATACGAAATGTGACGACCCGGGTCTTGCCCGTTCCCGCTCCGGCCAAGACTAGCAAAGGACCCTGGAGAGTATTAACCGCTTCGTTTTGAGGTGGATTAAGTCGTTCGGACATACCTAGATGGACAGGTCTTACGTTAGCTTGGGGGAAACCAAGGATCGTAGCGGCACGACCGCAATTACGGAAGGTCTTGACGTAAATCCTTGACACTTCCTACACTTCGGGATAGGGGGAAGAGTGCTATTTCCCCCTTCTTTCATTTCCCAGAGTTAGCGAGAAAACCAGATGAAGACAGAACGCCGTCATGACTTGGAAACCAATACTCTGGCTCTCAAGATGACAAGTATGATTGAAACGATCAAACCCTACTGGAACAAGTTACTTGGGGTGGTCATTTTATTGGTTGCAATGTTGGCCGTGAGTTCTTTCATCAACTCACAATCGAAGGCTACCGAAGAAAATGCCTGGGCTGCCTATGCAAAAGCCAGAAACTCCACGGATCCAGATCTTGAGAATATACGAAAGCTGACCGAATCTGAAGAGTTCGCTGGAACCACGATGCAGGAATGGGCACATCTGACATGGGCCGATCGTCAGGTCTTAATGGCTGCGAGAATCTATTTGCGTGATCGAGGTGCTGCTGAGGATCGTTTGCGAGGGGCGAGAGGAATTTATGAAACTTTTGCAAACAATGCACAAGATGAGCAGATTCGCAACCGCTCACGTTTTGGATTGGGACGCATCTTTGAGATGCTCAACAAAGTCGAAGATGCCCAGCGTGAATATTCTTTGGTGCAGGGTGATTTGCAACCGATGGCCAGCAAGCGTGCGGAACATTTGCAATCAGAAGGTGTCAAAGATGTTTGCGAATGGCTGGCAACTGCTGAATTGCCTAAACCGGATATCACAGGCGGGCAAGGGGCGTCTGGAGATCGGCCCGAATTTAATGTTTCGATTCCGCAAGCGAATGACGGAGCAAGGCCTGGCGCCAAAGACAATCCGATTCTGGACGGGTTCAAGATTGACGGTGCGGAAGAGACTGGCGAAGACGCCAATCCAGTCGAGACGCAAGAGTCG
>PATG01000097.1 GCA_002713555.1 Planctomycetaceae bacterium | reverse complement strand
AGCTGCTGAACCGCGAGCTCTTTGACACCATGCTTGAGGCGAAGGTATTGATCGAGCGATAGAGAAAGCATGACAACACTGCGCGGTTATCGACCCCCGGCACTCGAAGCGATTCAGCCCCGTTCTAAGTTAGACACTGGCACCTTACCTGGGGACAGGTCATCTGCGAGTAATCTGGTCCCAGGTTTGAAATTTTGCACTGGCATCTGATTTTTCAAATCACAGCTTCCAGCGTCCATTTTCGTCGAGGAGGGAACAGAGAGAATCGACAAAACCGTTCTGCTTAGCCCAGATCCAGATCTGCCTGAAGGTGACCAATTCTTTCTTGATCGTTGCACCATGAATACGTTGCCCGTGTTGCTTCTGGCGTGATCGTCGCGAACGATATCGCTTCAACTTGTCGAGATCGATGCCATTGATATCGACAGAACATGAGAGAATACGCTTAAGATGAAGAATATGAATTTCTTCACCAGTCCGTGTTGATTCCTGTTTTTGCTGTTGATCCTCAAGATACGAATCGCAAATTTCTCCAAATGGATGTTTTTGTTTTTTCGTGCGTGTCTTTGCCTTCGGTTTAGCCTTCCCACCGGAGAGAATCCAGCCTCTCGGATCCACATCGTCAGGCATGACCAGCCGTTTCGACTTTAGAAGCTGTAGAGTCTCTTCCACCGCCACTAAGACGCGATTTGCCTCTATTCTCATCTTGGTGCCAGAAGACCGCTTGGATCTGCTCGCCACACCAGTAGAATCGTATTTGCCAAAAGCCTGATGATTTGATGTGTCGTAGGGATGCCATGTGTACCTCCAAAGGAACGAGTGGGAGTCGGTAATTCTGAACCTGGCAGAGGAAACAACATTCCTCAAATATTCCTTGTTCAGCTGATTGACATCCCCACTACGACGACATGACAGTCCATCAAAAATTCTTGGAATGACACCTAAAATGAACCGAATTGATCGGCTATACTAGGCTCTTGCCATGTTTCTCACGGAGAAACGACACTTTGCCGAAGTGGCGGAATTGGCAGACGCGCTGGATTCAAAATCCAGTGCCCGCAAGGGCGTGTGGGTTCGAGTCCCACCTTCGGTACTGAGATGCAATGCGATGCAGACTGGCCTTTCCGAGCGAGGATAGGGGTTTTCTATCACTTCGCTCCTCCTCGTCTTGTCGCTTTCGGCGCGCTCATCCGGCGGTAGCGAACCAACCAGCGAGTGAACATCTTCATCGCGCGCTGATAGTGGTTGCTGCTGGCGATGCTAGTCCCTTCCTTCCGCATGGCGGCCAGGACGTCGAGTACGCTGCTGGGCGATAGGTCGTCGATGGTGTTGATTGGTCGGGTCCACGATCGCCAGAGCCCGTTGGTGGGTTGTCTGGACGTGATCCTTAGTCGTGCCCTTGCTTTCAAGGTGCTTTTTGTATTCAGCCAGATGATCGACGAGCGACCGCTTACGATGTGCTTCAAACGGGTCAGCGAGGCCTGCGGCCTCGCGCTCAGCCTTTCGGACTAATTCGTTTAGCATCGCTAGTGCTGCGGATCTATCAGCGGCCAGCGGCACGCGACGCTCCTTGCCGTTGGCGCAACGATGTGGCATCAAATTGCCCTCCTGCGGTTGCGTCCTGTCGCCCTGATTATGACTCAGAACCTGGCTCGTTTGAAGGGGCAGGTCGATTGCCCGCCATTGGCTCATGGAGACATTCTCGGCCACAAAACTGACGGACCCATCCACCATTGCGGAGTTGACACCACCCGGATGGTGGCTGCGTGCAGTAACAATTGCGTAGCTAGGTGGTCCCGGTGAACCACCGTTGAGCTTGCCTTCCTGCCAAGAATTGTAGTCGCCGTCGAGGGTTTGGCCGTTGTTCACAAATGGAACCTCTGTGTTCGGCGGTAGGGTAGCCGTAAATCCCGTGTGGTGAACGCGTCCATCAGGCCACTCAGTATGACCGGTGTTCTTAAACTGTGCCCCTGAGAGGCAATCACTGCCGATACTTCCGAAACACTGACTGGGATTTCCGTATCGCTGGGGCCGCCATTGCGTTTGCATGCGGTCCACGCTTTTACCTCACTCACCATCAGCGTCTTACTTCTCCCATCCGTGATGCTGGAGAGACTCAGGTTGCTGTCAGGGAAAGACACCCCATCGCCGCCATCTTCGGTCAGCGGATTGTAGACAAACCATGCCCCGAAGTTGAAACCATAATTAGTCGACCAGAGTGCTGGGCGATTATCGCTAAAAGTTCTCACGATAGCCGCGTTGGGGTCGCTAGGCCACTCCTGGAAATCACATTAATCCATGTCCTTTTTACGCTGTGGATTCTGTCCGATATGGTCAATACCTCGAAAAGTATTCCCCCAGCTCGAAGTACCACGAAGCGATTGGTCTTGGATAACAGGAGTATGAGAAAGCATTTCTTGCTCTTTGCCTTCGGCCTTGAGGCGATCGTAAGTACGCGCCCAAATACATTCGAAGTCCTCTATTTCACACAATCCATCGCGTGTCCCACCACAAGGACCATTGCGTTGGTTTTTGACGCACGCAGACTCCGGGCAAAGATAACCCGTTTCTGGCAACGAACAGTCTCCGCAATCCTGGCATCCAAACAGGGTCGACTTGGCGACGTTCTCAAGGATCCGCAAGGGCTTGGGACCCTGGCTAGGGTCCGCAGACGACTCGTAAATTTTCTTCCCCAGTGAGAATAATCGATTGCCTGGCGTGAAGACTCGATCATGGACAAGTTTATTGAAACGGTAGCCGAGAGTCACGTTGTGTGTCGGTTCTCGGGTTTCTAAAGACTTTGCGTAGGTTGAATTTAGTCGAGAGCAATCGGCCAGGCCGCTTGTTGGGTCTTGTTCGTACAGATAAAACTCCTCTGCGTGCGGAAACTGGATCTCAGCAGCGAAGGCTTTCCAATCCTCCTCAGCAAAGGAGTTCGCTGTTTCAAGAATCTCATCAAGATCTTTTGCATGATCGACACCACCGATGTAGGCTCCACGGAAACCCAACCCTTTAAAAACTGCAACTTGCTTGGCGGCAAATTCAAGAAAGAATTTGCGGCCCTGATCGGGCGATTTACCCATATGGATAAATTTCTCGAGTAGCTCCTCCGAAATATAAACCCCAGGAATTGTTCCTCGATGGAAGAAACGTGCAAGCGGCGCACTCATGACAAAAACATTCCCGATGAGAGGAATGCCCGCCAGACCATGATTCTGCATGTAGCCAATCAGTTCTGATGACTTGCGTGAATCGAAACCAATCTGGGCAATAACAAACTTGGCACCACACTCGATTTTTTTTCTTAATTTTAGCAACTGAGGTATGACTTCGTTCTCATGACGTTTGAAATTCGTCACAACCGCACCGAGATAAAACTGTGTCTGTTGAAGGGACTTCTTCGTTTCGCCATCTCCGTTTCGTAGCGGCACGCCAAGTCCGTGATTCATCTCGTTGAGAAGCGTCAGTAGTCCAATCGAGTCGATGTCGAATACTGGCTTGGACATACCGCTGTACCCAGCCGTCGGATAGTCACCCGACAGAGCCAGAATGTTCCGAAATCCCTCACTCGACAGGTGCCAGGCCGTACTTTCCAAACCGTTGCGGTTGAAGTCCTTGCACGACAAATGGATGACCACTTCTTTGCCGGCATAAAGAATTGGCTTCCCCAGCGATTCTGGCGCCAGGTGAGGGTTTCCGCCAGCGTTGTCCGTGATAGAAACCCAATCCACTCGAGGGTCCTCAGCAAGATCGCCTGCGAAAGACCGTGTACGTACGGCTTTCGTTTCGCCCATCGTGCCACGAGTTGTTACCAACTCGACACCGCAGGCGAACTTTTGCGGATCTTCCAGGATGCTACTAAGTACGGTCATCGATTCTGGTTAGGGTTTGAATTGATGGGCGACGATTTCTTTTGAGCTAGACATATTCGACTTAAATTGTGAGTGGCAAAATATTAAGCTACAACGTGTAAGCAATACGTGTAAGCAATTCTAAGTTGAAGCGACTTGCTCGCTGATAAAACCATTAAAAAGTTCAACCGCCGAGGACGCATCGGCTGCATACCCATCGGCACCTATTTCCTCTGCAAACATCTCGCTGACTGGAGCTCCGCCCACGCACATCTTAATATGCTTGAGATCTTCCTCCTTGGCAAACCCATCGATGACTACTTTCATGTATGGCATCGTCGTCGTCAGCAGTGCGTTCATGCCTACAATCGAGGATTTGTGCTCTCGCGCTGCCTCTTTGATATTCTTTGCTTTGCCTTCGTAAAGCAATTGGTTCATGAGGGAATAGTTGCTCACAGTTTTCTTCCCACGTCATTGTTGTCAAATGGCCGACGCCGCACCCCGGAATTGATGCTGCTCGTGAAAGACGTTGACGAGCGAATCAAGGTGCTGAATGCCTTCCCAGGGCGGTTGTCGATAAATACCAAAGGAAGCCTTTCCACCAACTTCGATCCGCCCTGTGTATTGCCTGGCTCCACATATTTCGGCATTCGTTACCGTGGCAATTCGCAATAATTGTTTGGGGTCGATCCCACTCTTGGCCATACAGGCCAGTTCTGTGCGCAATCCTGCTCCCATCTCCACCCCCGGGCACCCAGCGTCCGTGCCTGCCATGAGTATTGCACCACGATCAAAAGCCTTACGAAGCATACGGTTATGATCTGCTAAAATCTGTTCCATGTTCTTCAGCGTCTCTTCAGGCCAGCCGCATTCTTTATGCGCATACTGTGTGTAAACGGGTACAAAGGTTGGCGTCCAGACTAACCGTTTGTCGATCAGGCGAGAAAGCAAACTATCGTTGATAAAGTAGGCGTGCTCGATAAAATCGACTCCCGCCTCAATAGCGATCTCAAGTCCATCTACGCCACTGCAGTGCGCAGCGACTTTGCGATCTCGCTGGTGCGCGTAGTGAACCAGGTCTGTCAGTTCTGCTACGGTAAACTGCGGTGACTGTCGTACGGTCGAATGTTCGAAATTTACAATTCCCGTAGTTACGAGCTTGATATAGTCCACGTCCTGCTCATCTACCAGTTGGTCGATGGTCTGTTTGATGTCGTCGACCGTTTCACGCATGACACCCAAATAACGGCCATATTTTTTGGGTCTGTGCATGGCTGGGCCGGGAACCAGTAACTCGGGAGCCGGTAAACCGTTCTCGGCAAATTCACGTTTCACAGCCAAATTGATTCCATAAGGATCGCCCATGTCACGCAGAAAGCCTACCCCGGCAGCCAGGGCATTCTGAACTCTTCCGATCGCATCACGGACCTCTTCTTCGAGAGGCTTCGCACCTGGTGTCATTCGATTAGAGGGATCGAGTGGCCAAGGCTCCATGTAGTAGTGGACGTGTGTGTCTGCGAGTAGTGGAACCAGGTAGCCTGGTTCGTCCTCCATCACGATCGCGTCGGCGCCATCAGGAGGAGAAGAACGAATCTCGCGGATGCAACCATTCTTACAAGATAGCCAAGATGACTGGTGGGCTGCCGTATCTGAAAAATACCCTTTGCAGCGAATCCAGAATTCATGGGTAGGTAGTGTCTCTGCTCGAACTGCCATATCTCTCTCTGACTACTACATGATAATAATGAAGGAACGACAGCAACTCGACGAACACTCGCGAGGTCCCCACGTTTCTTACCGGAATGTATCTAAGTTTAAGAGATCAACCCGTTTCAATCTCCCTGAATCCACCAATTACTGATACTTTTTGTTCACAAACAGTACTAATAATGGCCCAAAGCACAACCAATTTCAACCAGTTATAGGGAATGGGGGATCTGATCCGTGTGCGTACTCTGCACCCATGTCAGCACGAAACAACATGCAACAAAAAGGGCGTTCAGCCGAAATACCTGCTGGGAATGTGCCTCCATGCCTATTCAGTACGTATGGCTCAAACGTACTTATGGGGGCATGCCAATTGTTGCGGGTCAAGTTCGCTCTACCATTCGGCGACACTGCCATCATTGTGTCTCCAAAGGGGACTTCTCCATTGGTGACTTTTGGCAGCTCTTTCTCGGACGTAGTCTTCGTCGATTTCAATCCCCAATCCGGGGCCCGTGGGGATATCCACATAGCCGTCTATGTATTGGAAAACAGACTTCTCGGAGAGGTAGTCCAAGAGATCATTCTCTTGATTGTACTGAATGCCCAGACTTTGTTCCTGAATGAACGCATTGTAGCAAGAGGCATCGACTTGAAGGCTAGCTGCCAAGGCAATCGGGCCTAGAGGACAATGGGGGGCAGCAGCAATATCGTAGGCTTCCGCCATGGAGATTATTTTCTTGCACTCTGTAATGCCGCCAGCGTGTGAGAGATCCGGCTGAATGATGTCGATTGCGCCGCTAGACAATAATTCTTTGAATTGCCAACGGCTAAACATGCGTTCGCCCGTAGCAATTGGTATGGACGTGAGACCAGCAATTTCTTTTAAAGCCTCATTATTCTCAGGCAACACGGGTTCTTCGATAAACATGGGATGGTAAGCTTCTAGTTCTTTCGCCAGAACCTTCGCCATTGGCTTGTGAACTCTCCCGTGAAAGTCGATTCCAATATCAACGGAGTAACCAAGAGCATCTCTGATGGCGGCAACACGTTCTAATACCCACTCAATTTTTTGATACGTATCTACAATTTGCATCTCGTTCGAACCAATCATCTTCACCGCAGAAAACCCTTCTTGCCGGGCTTGTTTTGCCGCTTGGACAATTTCTTGGGAAGTCTCACCGTGGATCCAGGAATAAACTTTGATCTTTTCGCGAGTTTTGCCCCCCATCAGCTCATAGATGGGCACGCCAAACGACTTGCCCTTGATATCCCATAGCGCCTGATCAATGCCTGATAGTGCACTCATGAAGACAGGACCGCCACGGTAAAAACCGCCTCGATAGAGAGTATTCCAATGCTGTTCAATGTCCCTGGGGTCTTTGCCGATGAGAAACTCCATCATTTCCTGGACAGCCATGCTGACCGTATCCGCTCTCCCTTCCACAATAGGTTCTCCCCAGCCGAATATTCCTTCGTCCGTCTGAACCTTGAGAAAGAGCCAGCGTGGTGGGACTTTAAAGAGATCGTACTTGGTAATTTTCATTTTGCGACTTTGGATTAGAGTACTTTAAATGATTTGAAGACAGCGACTCGCGGATGGGGCAGTCATGCAACGCAGAATTGTAATCGTAAATTGGTCTACACCTGTAAGATTCTACAAAATTCGCACCTATGAATAAGAGTCTAACCAAGCACCCGCAATTGGGTCACTCCCTGGAAGGCACCAGGTGCGCCGGGAATGAATTGAGTGAGGGGGGATTCAAGAACTGGAGTCAAGCGTGTCTAAGGACCAGGGACGCTACTTCCGACTCACGGACGTTCATGGAAATGTCGTTCATGAACTTCTAGCCTGATCGAATGCCGGGGGTCGCTACGAGAGCCTATAAAGCCAGGATGAAAAATCGACTCTTGTTGCAATCGCCGGCTACAAACGTATTTTGAAACCGGTTCCAGGCAATTCTTTTTTCAAGTGTCCAGACGAATGGCTTCTTTCGGCTACCTGGCTATCGCGATTGCGCCATCTTCACGATTACATAGCCGCCCCAATGCATACTCGTCGATATCGACTTGCAATGCGTCGACTGAGCCGTCCGTATAGGCAAAGTTACAAACGCCAGGATGGTAGCTGCCAAAGACGTAAACCTGTCGGGCAATTCCTTGCAAAGTTACTTTGGATGCGGGCTCCTCAGGGGACTGGGCAATTCCAAACCCTGGCCCACCGCCACGGCACTGGTTCCAAGAGCCCTCTCCCTGCCAGTAAGCCGTATCTGCATACACGACATAATTGGCCAGATCTTGCCCGGTCGTGCCAAGATCCTCCCGCGGAATATGCTTCTCGCCTGTCAAAAGGGTTTTACTCGTTCCATCGGTTATCTGGCGTAATTCCAACGCATTGGTCCAGGTTTCGGTATTGCAGCCCTGGCATTCATCACACAGTTGCCCTGCGCTGTCGTATCGCTTGTGCAAGGAAACAATGGTACCGGTCGGTCGCAAGTCGTTGACACTCGGCGGTCGTCGTACAGACCAGCATGTACTGAACATCACATTCTCTAGCGGTTCATCCGGGTATTGCAGACGACCAACATCACCCAGATTGCCGGCATAGTCACTGGGAGCCCCTGCCCACGTGCTGGGGCCTGGTATCGAGATAATCGATCGTGGACCTCGTGTCGGACAAATGTACGAGTTGACTTCGATGTGGCGAATCGTTTCGTCGAGGCTGTAAAGACTTGAGCCTGCTAGACCATCGATGATGCCTTTCAGATTTTCTTGTTCGATAAATGGCAGAATCGAAGTTTGCCAGACGGGCAGCTCATCACTGATGATAGCGGGGGGCAGGTACCCTCGAGTTTCATCGTACAAAAGTACCGCCAGAGAATTCTGCTTCAGATTATTAAGGCATTGCGCACGACGCCCCGCTTCTCGGGCCGCTTGGATGGCAGGCAGCAAAAGTGCGACAAGTACGCCAATGATTGCGATGACTACCAATAGCTCGACTAGCGTGAAACCAATATTCCGGGAAAGAGTGCGGTAGTTCATCCCACTATAATAACTGACTAATCAGAGATTGGAAACAAAATGCTTGCTACGTTCGCTGTGCGTGAATCCTTGATGATCGACCAAAGTAACGATCGTTCTCCCGCTACCTTCCGAAAGATTACCAAATCATGATATCAAGGAACCGCTCGTTAAGCTGGGTCATTTCTTCTTCGGACAACTCCCAATCGAGTGCGCCCAGCGTATCGTCCAGTTGTTCCCTGGTATCAGCACCCGCAACAACAACAGAGACTTGCTGATTTGCCAGGACCCAATTCATCGCCAACTGCGTCATCGGTTTATTTCGCTGCCTGGCAATCTTGCGCATAGTCTCAATTGCGGCAGCCGCATCCCCTTGCATGACATTGTTATACTCTTCTGTTCTTGCACTCCAAAGTGAACCTGCGGGGGGTGGTTCTCCAGGCTTGTACTGTCCACTCAGCAGACCTACAGAAAGCGGACTGAAAGTCATAACGCCCAACTGTTGATCCTCAGCCAACGAAAACATTTCTCGTTCCAAACCTCTGTTGAGCAGATTATAGCTATTCTGCACACATACGGGCGACGTCGTTTCCATCTTATCTGTCAACCACAAGGTTTTACAAACTTGCCAGGCCTGGTAGTTGCTGCAACCTATGTAGCGAGCCTTACCGCTTTGGACCACCTCGTCGAGGGCACCCCAGGTCTCTTCAAGGGGTGTCTCTGGGTCAAAGACATGGACAAAGTAAAGATCGACATAATCAGTATTTAGTGCTTTGAGTGAAAGATCAATCTGCTCCATGATGGCACGGCGGGAACAACCTCCTATTCCAGTTCCCGGTCCACCCTCCACTCCCACCTTATTCGTAATGACGACCTTGTCCCTCTTGTGCCCCAAGACACGACCAAGAATTTCCTGACTTCGTTCATGAGCATATTCGGTCCCCGACTGCAACTGATAGATATTTGCACAATCAAACATCGTGATGCCAGAGTCGGCTGCATGTTCGATCAGTCTTTCTGCTGCACTTACAGACGATTGCCCACGGAGCGCGAGCCCAAAGGCGACATGAGAAACCTGGAGATCGCTTTTGCCGAGTTTCACGTATTCCATGATTGGATCATTCTCAAAAACGTTAGCATCACAAAGTCACACTGAAATCGGACTGACGCTCATTGCGTGTTCTCTTCAGAGAGATCGTAAAGAAATTGCAAGTAATCCTCCAGGTCGTATTCGTGGGAAAGATTTTTTCTGGTATTACTCTTTCCATCGCAATCAGAATCGTCTCCCCGTACTTGGAATCGGTTAGTGAATTTTCTCAGAGCAGGCAGCATTTCATTGACAAAGCCTGATTTTGAAATTCCTCCTTCATAAGTATTGTTCGCCATAGCGACATGGGGTATGTGATCGATGGCCACCAAAACCAGATCCGCCCACTGGAAGAACGATTGAAAAGTCTCATTGTAAGTATCGCTATTGTAGCCAAAAGGCCCGCCCGTTCGATCACGGTTGTCGAGATAGATCCAGAGTGGCGTAAAGTAGCCCGCAAAGTATGCCGAGCGAATGTTGGCACGATGAAACATGGAGAAATGATAGAGTCTTTCGGTTCCTCCGGAGAGTCCCAAAACGTCAACATGTTCGAAATGAACGAGCAGCGAGTCGTCCATCATGGCCAAGTTAGAAAGCGTACGATAAAGTCCATTCTCATCACCTTCGGCAGGGCTGCTTTCTCCAATGTCGTGATCGTCATAAGTGATCAATGGGATTCCCGCGATCGCCAGTTTGCCCAAGGCTGCTCCCGAGTAGCCACCCTGCGCTTCTATCCCCAAGCCAAGCCGCGATGGGTTGCGGCCGAAGTGACCATTCACTTGAAACACGACATCCGGCTTGTGCGGGCCCGTCTTGTCGTAGTTCACGTAATAGGCCACGAGATGCCGAGGCCTGTTTTGTTCGTCCAGGGCATGAATGGTGAGTCGTTTTGCAGGCACGGATACCGAATCTGAGTTACCATAGTACATAGGCGGGTAGATTAACGTCTGGTGCTCCACATCAATGTGGGTCACATTCGGTCTCGTGACGTGGGGCAGGATAAGATCACCGTAACGCTTGCGTATTGCTGTCACCATGCCTGCCCGAGATGCGTCGGAATGCTGCGTCATTAGCCAATTCTTGCGAACTTCTTGATAGACACCTGCCGGCAAGGCGCGGCGTGGCTCCAAAACGCGTTCACCTGCGGCTGCACTATTTTCTCGTTTATCCGTATCCCTTAACTTGCTGGGCGGTCCTTCAATTCTGATGGTGGTTCCCTCGGTGATCTTTCGATCCAGCGATTCGACTGTCCCAGGGAGGTCGAGGGGACTCACGTCTGGAATAAACGGCAAAACATCGGCACTATCGAGCGCGCGCTGCGCTACAAAAATTTCATGCAGTTCTGCAACCCGGTCGGGTTCTTTTGAGGCAAGGTCCTTAGTTTCATAGGGATCGGATTTCAGGTAATATAGTTCGTTGTCCTGCCCCTGATGAGAAACAATGAATTTCCAATCGCCATGGCGTAAAGCGGAGTAGTTTTCCATGCGCCAATAGAACGTGCGAACGAAGTCCTCTTGGGACTCGCCAGACAAGGTTGACCAGATATCTTGTCCATCCCAGTTCAGGTCTTCTTCTTGTTCGCATCCAACCAGGTGACACAACGTCGGCATCCAATCAACGATATGAATCGGATCTTTGTGGAGTCCAGGTTTCAACCGAGCAGGCCAATGTATCAATGCAGGTACGCGGATACCACCTTCATACATCTGCCCTTTAAAACCACGCAATGGTTGATTGTCACCAAGAACAGGACAGTCAAAATACTGGCCGGGGAAACTGCCACGAGGAACCCACTTTTCTTGACCACCATTGTCTGAGGTGAAAAGGATCAGCGTATTTTCGAGTTTATTGGTTTCTCGTAAGGCATCGATGATTCGACCTATGGCTGCATCCATATGCGAGGTACAAGCCGCGTAATGACGGCGCGATTTTTCTGCAATGTGTTCATATTGGCGAAGCCATTGGTCAGGTTCTTGGAGAGGGATGTGTACCGCGGTAAAGGCAACCTGGATAAAAAAGGGATCAGAACGTTGCTCTTGAATCCACCTAATTGCTTCGTCGGCAATCAAATTGGTCGCATGCCCCTCTTCATCCAGATACTTGTCGTTGCGGTGCCAGGTTCTGGCAAAAGGTCCTTTCTTGTAGAGGTGAAGGTACTGATCTACCCCGCCTGCCAGCGCTCCATACGAACGATCGAAGCCAAATTTTAGCGGCCCCCATTTTGGAAGCGATCCGAGGTGCCACTTGCCCGTGAGATACGTTTTATATCCAACATCGCGAAGCGCGGACGCCAGTGTGTTCATGCCCGGTTGAAATACACGGCTGTTGGTGGCATTCAAACATCCAAACCTGCTTGGGTGGCGACCACTCAACAAGGCAGCTCGGGTCGTGCTGCACATGGGTGTCACATAATGCTGATCGAGCACCACTCCACCGTCAGCCAGCCGGTCGATGTGGGGTGTTTTGATTTGAGACCCATGATAGCCGACGTCGTTCCACCCCAGGTCGTCGGCCAATAGGATCAAAATATTTGGGTGACCATGCGACTGGGCATAGAGAGAAAGGGAAGGACCCAGAGATAGTGACAACAGCACATACCTAAAAACGGGCCACCAGGCTGCTGGCGTTGGAATCGATTGATGGTGCAATTTTTTGCCTACGAAAAAAACTGAGCCGTATCACTCTTCGCTGCTGGATATCGGCTGACTGATCAAGATTGCAGGTCACTGGACTTCTCAATTGTATGGGAGCGACTGCCAGGCAACAGCCATCCTGTGGTAATTTTTTTTGCAGAATTGCTCGTCATGCTTGCCAGCGAAGAGCCGGATGGGCTAATCTGCAAGGGGCATTCGTTTTTTGACGTGCACTCGTTGTGGTTTAATTTAGTCACTCCGAAACGCCACAGAGGGCGCTCCCTACAGGGTTCTTGGATAGGTTAACGAAACACCAGGTTTTAAGTGAGACTGCCGACCAGGTTTCAGGCAAGCCTATCAGGCACTATAACTGTAGAGACGTAGTGATTGACAATACGCGACCCAGGGATAACGAAACGCATTATGAAACTTGGTGCGACGATTCAACATTATTGCGGACTCCGAATCGATGACCCGGACGCCTACATCGCCGAATGCAACAGAATGGGATTGCGCGCAGCAGCTAGCCCCGATCATCATTTAGGTGGCATCGACGATCTGCGTCGTATCAAACGCGCATTTGCCTCGGCAGACATTGTCATTTCTGAAATAGGCGGCTGGTCCAATTGTCTTGATCCGCGCCCCGCTGAGCGCAAGCAAGCCATGGCTACGATTGCAGAAGCTCTGGCAACGGCCGACGAATTGGGGGCCGTTTGTTGCATTACCTTGGCGGGTTCGCTCAATGAGGAACTTGCTTATGGTATCGATCCGCAGAATTTCTCAGACGCAACATTTACAGCAGTCGCCGATTGGATCCGACAAGTATTGAACGAAGTTCGCCCGAAACGGACAAAACTTGTCATCGAAACGACCCCATGGACTCCCATCGACTCCATCGACCAATACGAACGTCTGTTGCAAGCAGTAGACAACGATGCACTCGCTGTCCATCTCGACCCCGTAAACTTTGTAACCGATGCGCGGACGTATTTTGACACCGGGCAATTGCTGAATGAGTGCTTCGATCGTTTCGGATCGAGGATTGTTTCTTGTCATGCGAAGGATATCCGGCAACTCGATCCCAAAACGGTTCAGCTTGAGGAAGTTCCGCCTGGTGAAGGTGTGCTCGATTACCGCACTTTCCTCAGGCGTGCCCGACAACTTTCCACTGAGTTGCCGATCGTGATTGAACATTTAGACACTCAACAACAGTATGCCTCTGCCGTTGAATTTCTGCAAAAAGTTGAGCATAGTCTGTAGACATTGATCGAACAGGTTTAGGGAAATCACCAAATGGCCAACGAACAAAAAGCGCGTGTGGGTTTTATCGGCTGCGGCCGGCACTCAGGCCTTCGGCTCTACCCGGGTTTAGCTGAAGCCGGTCTGGAACTGATTGCCGTTTGTGATCAAGACGAACAAAAAGCTCAGCAAAGAGCAACACAATACTCGACGCCACATTTTTATACCGACTGGCGTGCCATGTGTTCCGAACACCAACTTGACGCTGTGCTGGTGGTAACTGGACCGCAGGGTCACTATGAACTCGGAAAACAATTGTTGGAACAAGGCTTGCACGTATTTACGGAGAAACCAGCCAGTGCCACGACAGCACAGGCCGAAGAACTGGTGCAGGTAGCCCAAGCCACTGGAAGACATATGCAAATCGGTTTCAACTATCGATATAGCATGGGCGTTGAACGGGCCATGAAAATGATCGAAGCGGGCCGTTTTGCAACACCTGCTACGGTGTCCGTCCGCTGGTACCTGGGCGAACCCGACACCAGGAGATTCATGCAACATTATGTTTGTCATGCCCTTGATCTATTGCATTATGTGACCCCTGGAGGTCTGACACACCTTGATCCAGAGCGTGAATTGCATATGGAGTACCATCGTCAAGATAATTTCGATTGGTATGTTCTAACTATGCGTTCTCAACAGAATTCCATTGCCGTTTTAGAACTTGGCGCACACATGTCAGGAGAGGGGCACCATGCGCGAATTGATTTCATGTCGGGCGATGGTTTGTTGTCAGTTGATGACTTCACCCAAGTGACCCACTACGAGACGGCACCCTGGGGCGATTTGCGCAAAGAAGGTTCCAAAACTTATGACGGGGATCGTGTCTGGCGAACCGAACCCCTGCTGATGCGTGGTTCAATCTGGCATACTTACGGATATGTGAATGAATTAACCCGTTTCCGTGAGGCCATTCAGGGACTTCGCACACCAGAAGCAACTGTCGCCGAAGCCGCCTGGGGCATGCATGTCATGGACCGGTTAGCCAAACAAGCTGCTCGAGAATAAAAGGTGCGTTGCGCTAGCGCTGCGCGCACTCTACGGACTACATACTATTTCTATTTAATTCTCCGTCGCCTATTCCGATGGCAATTTTCCTGAAATGCCCTGGTTTGACTTTAGTTTCTGTTGCTCTGTTTGCTGTTGATTATCGGGCGCGTGTATTTGTGTGATCTTACCGAGCAGTGCAATGAGACCGCCGGAGCCTGTCATGCTGACGTTGACACCCGCAATTTCGATTGCCTCACCAGCCTCCAGTGCTATGGACGGCACGAGGACATCTTTGGTTACACCAGAACCCGGGTCCATGCCAACCGTTTTCGGACCTGGAGGCAAAAGGCCTTCATCAATGGACGTGAGACCGGCCGACGTATCCGTCATTACGTCCACGCTCAATAACGTCGGCCAAAATACGGTTTTCCAGGCGCATATTGAGCTTGTAGTAACCGGTTTCCGGGGCCTCGAAGCGCACAATTGTCAGCGCATTATTCGGAGGCGCATCATCGATAAAAATGTGCACCTGACCTCGCAAATAGCTCTCTATCTCGGCAAGGTCATGCGTAGCAGCCCCGACACCGCCTGCCCCGTCGGCAATGCGGACACTTCCGGTAAGAGGGTGAAGCTAAGCACAATCCTGGAGTAATAACCAACAGACAGACGTCTACTGGTTATCTTCAAGCGCAAGAGAAGCCACCCACGAATTTGGGAGAGGATCGAGCAACGTGTCGCCAAGGACATAGGCGTTTTCATTCCATAATTCCCAATGTCGTTCCAGGACCGCCTGCTCGGCTACCATCGTCACAATCTGGTCGGTAGCCAACGAAGTGACAGTCGACAATTGAGCCAAGGAGCCCTCTGCCTGGGGTTCCTCGATGTTGGTATCCCCTATCAAGTTTGCTTGCGCAGACACCGGCACAGCAGGTGCAGCGGCTTGCGGTGGAAACTGGCTATCGAAAGTGAACGGTCGCCAAGGAGAGCAGAAGGCAATCAGCACAATGGCTGCCAAAGTCATGGCCAATCCTGTGAGTTGCCGCCAATTCGCACGGCTAGTCTTGCCGTCGTCATACTGAGCGTCTGCTGCCGACAGAGTTACAGCAGGTGTGTACGACACGGCTTGTATAATGCGTGCGTGCAATTCAGGCGAAAAGTCAGGAGCCTCATCGTTGCATCCAAACACATAAGCCGGGTGCATTCATTCCCACATCCAGCATTCTACCTATTTATGACCCCACTTGTGAACGTGCGATTCGAGTTTCTTTTTCCACTCTTTGTGATGGTCTCCTCTCTTCGAGCGTCCCTTCCAATGCTCCTTCATTTTGCGCTGGACTTCTTCCATAACATTGATGACATCCTCCTCATCGGCAGACCACTCTACCCACAAAGTGTTGCCTGCTGCCGCAGTCTCTAAACCGTCGAGCATCTTGCCAAACGACTCGTGTTTGCCATGCTTGATACGAGCTAGTGCTGCAAATCCGTCCATAATAGCTTTTACATTTTTCGCCATATCTTTTGATCCGGAATCGACCTCCATTGAGGCGAACGAAGTGCCCTCATTTGCTCCCATCACCACTTCAAGCCAATTGCTATCTTTGAGGACCGGGCATTTCTTCAACATATGGCTCTCCGCCAAACCAACTCCTCGCATCAAGAAAACCGCACCATCACGAACATCGCCGGCCAAACGCGAATCGTCGTTCAAACTTTCACTATTGCTATCCAGTACGTCCAGAGCAGCAATCACTTTGAGTGCATCACGAGAAAAGATCATGACACGGCCGTTGTAAAGAGTTCCGCACACCGGCATTTCTTTACCATGATGACGCTTGGTCCACAGGTAAAGCTCATGTTTCTTATATTTCAACATCCGGTTTTCGGGCTCTTTCTCATTTAGCTTGGCAATTAGCCGCGATCCGTCCATTTTTCGAACGTGGATGATGGCCACCCC
Organism: Planctomycetaceae bacterium; assembly: GCA_002713555.1. Next base: position 36,136 of record PATG01000097.1, on the reverse strand, counting down.
ATGTTCTTTCTTGAGCTGAGTGTCGTACATTGTGACACCCAAAAGGTCCTCGCTAGGATCCATGCCTATCTCTTCACAAATCTCATCCAGATGTTTACGCACTTTTTCCTGATTCAAGAATTTTTCGCGACACATCTTGCCTGCAGCCGTGTCTCGCAAGGCTTCCATGTCGACGTGAATAACCCACTTGGCACCTGCGGCAATATGCTCGGGATTGAATGGTGCCGCAACTGCCCAGTTGGCTGACGCAACAGCCAATAAAACTATGCAAATCGATTTGTACATGATTCCACCTAAGTAAGGTTATAAATCCAGCTGGTCCGTGTCATCGCGTCGCCATTCACCCTTTACGAGACCCTATCGCGTTCTACCAGTCTTGTACAGATCCCAGACGTAAGAAGGTTACGCGACAGCGATAATTTTCCGAAATTTCTCAAGTTCCCCTGGGAGATTCGGCGGAAAATCTCTGAATCTTGATCTTCGCAAGCTGCAATTGCGAGAAACGGATAGGATATTTGATTCCACTTTACCTATAACAGGAAGATCCACGGATGCCTTGCCATTTTTTGACGAGGGCGGATGAAGCGTTGGGCCGAATCATCCAACAGTTGTGCCTCGGCCGCGTGGGGTACGAAGGCGAGGTTATGGCAACAGCTCTCTATAACGGCAATTGCTATTTCGGTACACTGCTGATGGCTAACGTGTTCCGTATGGATAATTCTCAATTTACTTACATGTTACTTACATGGACAATCTGGGGGACGACGATCAGATCGGCATCCGTCACAAAATTTGCCATACGCTCAACAGCGAGCTCCTCGACTTCTGTCTATACAATCATGCATTACAGGCAGAAACATTTCAGAACTTAGCAATACGGATTAGCAATTCATGTCATTAGAAAATCAACTTTGTGTTTTCATTTCTGCCTTTGCCGCAGGTGACGCCGGGGCCATTCATGTCTGCCAGTTGGATCTGGCACATGGTCATTTGAAAATTGTGGGGCGCACTACCGATGTCGAAAACCCCTTTTTCATGGCCGTATCAGCCGACCGTCGATTCTTGTACTCGAATCATGCGCCCATGGAATTTGGTGGTGACGCTGAGCAGATCGCGGCCTATGCGATCGATCAGCACTCTTGCAAATTGCGATTATTGAATCGGCAACCATCATTAGGCTCTGCATCGTGTTATGTAGACATTTCAGCTTCTGGCCGAACGGTCGTAGCGGCCAACTATAAGGATGGCTCGCTTGAATCTTACGCGGTCGGCGACGATGGAACGCTGGGCGAGACCGTGTCGCAGATCAAGCACGAAGGCTCCAGCGTCGACCCGAACAGGCAGCAAGGGCCCCACGCTCACTGCGCCGTGGTAAGTCCTGACAATAAGTTTGTCTTAGCTGCTGACTTGGGCCTCGATCAGGTCCTCTGTTATCGCCTCCACCCAAAGACCGCCAAACTTTCGCTAAACGAGCCAGCCATCACCAAGATGGCACCAGGGGCCGGGCCACGGCACCTGACGTTTCATCCGAGCGNCAAACATGTCTACGTCCTCAACGAANTGGACAATACGGTCGCAGTTTTCGCCTACGATGGCGAGTCCGGTACACTGCAGGAATTGCAGGTGATCTCGACCTTGCCCGCAGGGTATGAGGGCGAGAGTTATACGGCGGACTTGAAAATCACACCCGACGGGCAGTTTCTCTACAGCACGAACCGCGGTCATAACAGTATTGCCATTTACCGGATCAATGACGAAGGCCGTCTCTCACTGTTGGAGTTCACACCGAGCCTGGGAGAGGGTCCACAAAATCTGGCGATCACTCCTGGTGGGGAGTTNCTCCTTTGTGCCAATATGCCAGGCGACAATGTCGTGGTATTTCGTATCGACTCGGAGACCGGTCAACTATCGACCGTTGGCGAACCCTTAACTGTAATCAAGCCATCTTGTATCAAGTTCTTGTGATGCCGGTACTAACCAGAATCGTATNCCAGGCGATCGGTCTTGCCACCAAATTTTCCCTCCGTAGGCACGATGTTGCAGCGCGCACGTGCGGCGAATTCAGGATGATTATTCGTCTCGCCGTAGTAGCTCCAGCGAAGCAGCAGGGGAGGGCGGTAGGTAAGATCCAAGGGCCCCACGACGTGTCGATCAGCAAGGGGTGGTACATGCGTATGATNCGCGGTCAGGAAGCGAACTCCCAGATCGTCTTCGAGAAAAGTGTAGACTCCATNGTAGTGACCCGCGCGGCCTGCCACCAGCAATGNCAATCGGCTGGTCGCCAATAACGATCCGCAGGTCTTCCTCTCCGCATTCACTCAGGTCGAGGTCGGGGTGACTTCTGCGCAACCCTTTGCTGTCGCCCAGGAACACATGCCGATCAAACACATTGCTGTCGGCGTCGTCCGACTCCACCCGAATGGCCAGACGGTTCCCCGTTGCCTCGGTGAACAATCGCTGGAACTCTTGGGCCGCATAGCGTTCGCTGGGGATCGCGTCGGCTCCCAATAGGATGTCCCAACCTTTTAACTGCGCTAGATCGACTCCCGCTTTCGGCTCGGCTTGCAGATTCGTCCCGAGCATTGCCACCCCTCCGAGGACCAGCAAAAGTCTCATGGATCTACTCCCTGCGATAAGTACTCAAGAATTCGGTCTTCTTCATCTTGGTCACTCGATGGGGCAACCAGGTTCTTTGCATCGAGCCATTCCATCATCAACGCCACGCCCGCGTCATGGTCCGTTTGGCAACGGAAGCCAATAGCTTGTAGCGCTGAGACATCAAACGCACTTTCGTAGTGCACCCAGTTAAAACCAAAATCAAAATTCCTATCCCACTGGGACCAGAGCTCTTTATGATCGCGAAACCACTCATGGGGAATCTTGCTCGCCACCAGAGGTACCCCTAGCACGCGCGCCAACGACTCGTAGTACTCGTCCAAGGTAAGTATCTGATCACCACTCAAATTGATCATCTGCCCCATGCAATCTGACCGTTCCAGGACATAAACAAATGCGCGGCCAGCATCTCCGGCATAGATCGGATGCATGCGCGATGTGCCATCTCCGGGGATAATCACGGGCCGACCCTTGCGCATGCGGTCGAGGAACAGTGATTCACGCCCCGTCAGGTAGAGCAGATGGTCTCCCGGTCCGTAGGGATGGGCCAGGCGCAGGCTGGTGAAACGGAGCCCGCGTTCCTGTTGCTCCTGCAGCATGAACTGTTCACATGCCACTTTGCCGTGGCCGTACGCGGAATCAGGCTCAATCGGCGACGTTTCGGATGGCGTCGTGTTTCCGATAATCCCATAGATTACCGTACTTCCACAAAAAACATAGTGGCGCAAGGAGGGCAGGGCACGGACCACCTCTTCGACGTCTTCCACGACGAAGGCGATCATGTCGATCACGGCGTCGGGCTGGCGCTGACTTAATGCCTCGCCAAGCTGGCCACGCACCTTTCGATCGACGACAACGCGTTCTACCTCATCTGGCAGATCCGCCTGAGTCCGTCCGCGATTGTAAACGCTGACCTGGTGCCCGGCCGCCACCAATTCGGCTACGATAAATGGCCCGATGTGGTTCGTGCCGCCAATCACTGCAACATGCATGTCTTGCTACTCCTGTAAAGCGATGATCTCGTGAGCGACCTGTCGCCTGATGTGATCCATATAGCCTTGAGTGAACCGATCACCTTCGGCAGTGAAGACAAAATCAAACTCGTTTCGGATTCTGTCCAAGATACGCTGATCTTGCTGGACACGAGCGTTTGCCTTGTCGGCGGAAGCAACCGCTTTTTCCAAGGTATGCAAGTAATACAGGTCATGAAAACCCTGACGAATGTTTTCACGCGCCAGGATGGNGATGATGGTCGTCCCTGCAAAGCCAGTCATACTCTCGCTAGCGGTCCTCTCAAGCTATCTTCCCCCCAATCGATGATGCCATCCACCCCAAAAAGCACCCCAAAAAGCACCCCAAAAAGGACAGGCAAAGTCCCGACAAAGTCCTAAAGGTGAATTCTGGACATGCGTATACTCTCTGCTAGAATCGGCACACACATCCCTTTGTCCTGCGAGGAGCCCCTCATAACCACAGCCCGAAAAGATCTGGTGGATATCAGCATAACTCGAGATTACCACTGCATTTCTCGCTGTGCGCAAAGCTCTTTTGTGTGGTGAAGGTTTTGAGCACCGCAAGCAATGGATCGAAGACCGTTTGGAGTTACTGGCCAATAACTTTTCGCTATCCGTCGCTAGTTTTGCGGTCATNGACAACCACCTCCACGTCCTCTGCCGCCTCAATCCCGATCAAGCCCGGAATTGGTCGGCCGCCGAAGTCCTACGCCGCTGGATGGCAATTTATCCTCCGACCACTTTAGATATCGAAGACCCAAGAATCGTACAGGCCTGGATTGCCGACCAGGCACGAGATCAGGAAAAAGTCGAAGTCCTTCGTAGCCGGCTCCAAAATCTGGATTGGTTTATGAAATCCCTCAAAGAGCCATTGGCAAGATTGGCTAACAAAGAAGACGATTGCAAAGGGGCTTTTTGGGAGGGCCGCTACAAGTCGATCGCGATTCTAGATGAAGAAGCACTGCTAGCGACATGTGCCTACATCGACTTAAACGTGGTTGCAGCCGGCATTGCTGCCACGCCAGAAACAAGCCCCCATACCTCGGTTCACCAGCGTGTGACACATGCTCGTAAGCAAGGCCATCTGAGCAAGCTCAGAAAAGCAAGACAAGGCAGCGTGGCTGCGTGCCAGGCTGCGGGCAACGTTGACCAAGACCATTGGCTGTTACCAATCGAAGATCGCCGCGAGCATACCAATGCCCAGCCGGCATCCGATCGAGAAGGAATGCTCGAAGGATTTTCGCTCGGCAGTTACTTGCTGCTAGTGAATTACACGGGCCGACTTTTTCGCCAGGGCAAGGCACGACTCGGTGCAGGGGTGCGTGAGATATTCGAGCGACTTGGTACAAGCCAAGAGATATGGGGCGATCGTCTGAAGAAGATGCTTTCAAGTAGCGTACTTTTCGGGCGCTATTTTGCCTCTCAGCGTGCTTCTCTTCGCCAATTGGCCAAAGCGTGCGGCCACAATTGGACTGGCTGGAAAAAAACGTCCAGCGGCTGTACGGCTTGAAAACTCAAACGACCATATTACAATCCCCCATCACAAGTCTGTTGGAAGAATCAGCGGAATTGATGGCTTTTGCCGCAAACCATGATTTGCCCGTCTTGTTTCACACGGCTGTCCACCCAGAAGATGCTTGGGCCCAAGCGTCTGATTGCCTGCAGGTGGCCAGCCCTTATCCTGACGTGCGATTCAACTTGGCGCATTCGCTGCCAGCTGGCTCAGCAGAATTCCCCTGCAATAGCCCCGGCGTCCCATCGTGTGGATGCCAATTACGATTCTCCCCATCAGGTGCTCGAGGCGGTCCATGAGATTTTGGGAGATCGGTATTTGTGGGGTTTCGGTAATCTTTTTTCCAGTTGGTGTGACAATCAGATTCGCGGGCTGTACAATTACCAACAAGAAGCCGCCGTTCTATCCCAATTGGATCCTGCCCTACACGCCCTCATGACCAACGACGCACCGCAAGCCTGGCTATTCGCTGGCAAGGAGCGGCCCCGATGAGTTGCCTGGTTGGATGATAGAAAAACAGCGGCCGCCTGGCTTGCCCAACACACGCCCAACGGTGAAATTCCTCCGGCTCAAGTCTGTGGCGAAGATGCCGTGTTCTTGGTGAGCGATGGCGATTCCCACGTACAGGGACAGATGTTGATGATAGACGGCGGAATGAGCATCTGGCAGCAGCCCCCCCCACCAACCGAAACGTAGATTCCGCAGCCTCGAAGGTACCCCCCATGTTTCAAGCTCCCGAACGATTGAAAGTCTCTTGCAAAGAAGATATCCCCACGCCATCCCTGGTCGTCGACTTGAATCAAGTCACACACAATGTTCGGGCAATGGCCGACTATGCAAAAACCCATGGCCTGGCACTCCGTCCGCATACCAAGACACACAAGTCCCTCACGATGGCCTCCTTGCAACTAGAGCATGGTGCCACAGGTGTCTGTGTCGCCAAGCTGGGCGAAGCAAACGTCATGGCCGAAATCGCCGATGATCTGTTGCTGGGCTATCCCATCGTGGACAACTACCGCGCCGACAGAATTGCTCAATTAGCCAACAGCAAGAAAATCCGCTTAGCTGTAGATACCATGCAGGCTGTCGAATGTATATCGGCTGCTGCAGCAGCCGCCAAATCCACGATTGGCATACTCATTGACATCGATGTTGGCTATCACAGAACGGGCGCACAAGACCCAGAGTCTGCACTAGCGCTTGCCAAGGCTGTCGAAAGCCAAAGTGCACTGCGTCTGGACGGGCTCTTTTGTTTTCCAGGCCATATTGCGGGCCCCCCCGACCAACAAGATGCCGAATTGGCTGCCATGGACAGGATCCTACTGCAGGTCATCGACTTGTGGCGCGAACATGGTTTGGCCGCAACGATCGTGAGTGGTGGCTCTACACCAACCTCACGTACCTCGCATCAAGTCACGGCACTCAACGAAATCCGTCCGGGCAGTTATATCTACAGCGACTGGAATTGCGTTTCTGGTAATTGGTATCAGCTGAACGATTGTGCCGCCAGCGTATTGGCCACCGTGGTCAGCGATGCCGTACCAGGAAAGGTGGTGATTGATGCGGGCAGTAAAACACTTACGCAAGACCGGCATTTCCTGCAACCCGACACGGGCGGATTTGGACATGTGGTCGAATATCCGCAGGCGCGCATCATCCATTTGACCGAGGAGCATGGCGAAGTTGACATTACCGCCTGCGATCAACGGCCCCAAGTAGGACAGCGCATTCATGTGATCCCCAATCACATCTGCCCATGTGTCAATTTGCAAAACAGCTTTTGGCTTCAACATGGCCCAGACGATTTCGAATGCCTGCCGGTCGAAGCGCGGGGGTGTGTGGTGTAGTCAGACAGCAGGGACTTCGTCCTTACTTTTCCAGAACTGTTGCATGTGCACAAACATGAAAGACACAGTCCAGGGGACAAGGATAGCGCCGGTCAGTCCTTCTGCGGCAGTCAGAATGCGCATGGATGGACTGATCGGAACAACGTCTCCAAAACCAATTGAAGTGTAGACAACTACCGAATAGTAAATGCAGTTAAAGCCATCCGGTTCCACACCATTGAGATTTGCGACTTGATTCGCGCATTCCAGAATACGAAAGCCCATCCCAAACAAGATGACTTCAACACCATGGGCTATCAGGCATCCCAAAACCATCATGCCAGCGCGAAGTCGCTCTGAATACCAGCGCTGCTTGCGACGTAATAACGCGGACAATAAGAAAAGCGATTCGTAGTGAACCGAAACCGAAGCCAGTACAATTCCACACTTGAGTAAAACGACTAGTATCGCCTGGCACATAAGATCTTGGCGAATCCATTGTGTTGCAACTGAACTGGTTGTGCACCTTCTCTTCTATTCGTCTACCTCTCATGCTACGGGATACTGAAATAGTAAGCCTGTAGGAGAACTTTGTCTGAAACTCAGAATTACCGAAAGATTGGCTCAACTCAAGCGACTTGGTATACTGACACATGATTGTCTGTGAAAACAGAAATAACACCTTAAGCCAGAAAGATGAAGCTATGACGCGTGCTTTTCGATTGTCAGGTTTGATCACGATTGTCGCGTTCGTGGTAGGGTCCTATTTCGGCATACCGTTGCACGCCGAAAATCCGGCCTTTTGGTCCCTCTCAGAAGGAACCAACGGAGAAGACATTTTTTGGACTTCTCCAACGACTGTGGACGTCGGTTATCCACGCTATAGGACCAACTACGAAATAACGCGGATTGAAGCGTTCGCGGGAGGGATTGGTGTGGATGTTACGGATCAACTAGGTGAGACAACTGGTACTGAGGTTATCGCCGGTCTTCCTGTCTCCCTGATCGATGAAACCGTTACGGATCCCACCAGCGGCACGTCTGCCACGATTGATCTGAGTATCAATTCCTCTGGACACGGCCAGTTTGCGATCACCGATGTAACTCTGGGTACGATCGCATTTCTCTTTTTCCCCATACAAATTACACGCATCGAAATCGACTCGAATATCTCTGTTGAGGGTGTTCTCCCGGGAGATTTTGACCTCGACAACGATGTGGGTGGCGTTGATTTCCTACTTTGGCAGCGAGGTTTTTCCCCCGATCCGCTCAGCGCTGGAGATTTAAGCGACTGGCAAGAATTTTTTGGCACTCAGCTATCCACATCTCAGATTGCCGTCCTGGCAGTTCCAGAGCCCGCAACGACGTCTTTGATGGCTGCCGTGCTGTTATCGCTGGGAGCCTTCTTGAGGCGGAAGCTATAGCGACAAGTTGGGTGGTTTATCTTTCATAAGTTAAAAACGGTAGCCCGCATATTTCGCTCGCTTCTGCTACGGTACCTAAGAGTTTATCCGTTGACTTGTAGGTAATGTGCCTCTTGCCATTCGGGCCTTACTGTCACGTTCGGAACGCCACAGAGGGCGTTCCCTACAGGGTTTTCTCGGATTGGGCTCTATGAACAAATGGGCTATTCCAGAAGCTTTCTTACCGCTAATCTAACCGTACACGTTTCCGGGGGCAGGTCTGTTCTGGAGAATGAATTTCCCCAGTGAATCTGCTTCAGTGTACTAGTCAATTTCCTGGTGCACCAACTTTAAAAAGATTTTTTCAAATCTTGTTTTTCGAGGCATCCGATGAGCAATCAAGAATTGGGCGAATTCTCTGGTACAGAAACAGCTGTGGTCTCCAGGACCTATTTATTTCCCTTTATTTTGACCACTAGTCTCTTTGCCTTATGGGGCTTTGCCAATGATTTCACCAACCCCTTGGTGCGAGCGTTCAAAGAGATCTTTCTCATCAGCAATTACGAAAGCTCTTGGGTGCAAGCTGCTTTCTACGGTGGCTACGCCACAATGGCAATTCCAGCCGCGCTACTGATCCGAAAATTTTCCTACAGAACGGGTATTATTATCGGGTTGCTGCTCTATGCCCTGGGTGCGCTATTGACGATTCCGGCTAGTACGCAGATGTCGTTCAACATGTTCTTAATCGGATTATACATTTTGACCTTTGGCCTGGCTTTCCTGGAGACAACTGCAAATCCTTTTATACTTTCTATGGGCTCTTCCGAAACGGCCACACGCCGTCTCAATCTGGCTCAGGCATTCAACCCGATCGGTTCTCTTACAGGGATGTTTGTGGCCAGCAGCCTTATTCTCCCAAGCTTGCAAACTGCCGATTTCAGAGCCAATGAAGCAGACGTCCACCCCGAGTATGCCAACATGCAACCTGCTGAGGTGGATGGCTTAATGACAGCAGCCTTGGAGAACTTTCGCGACTCGGATCCTGAGGGTTTTCAAGAAATGCAATTGCACGACTTGAGTGTTGTGCGCATCCCTTATGTTGTTATTGCCCTTGTTGTTCTGGCTGTCATGGTCGTTTTCTTATCGTCAAAAATGCCCGACGCGAGTGGTGATCATGAGATGAAATCACTTGGGGTTTTGATCAGCCACTTGTCGACAGCACGCTATCTCTTTGGTGTCATGGCACAAGCTTTTTATGTCGGCGCTCAAATTATGTGCTGGACCTATATCATTCATTATGGCATGACACTTCTCGGCCTGACGGCGGCTGAGGCACAAAACTACAATATTATCGCCATGATAATCTTTCTCACGAGTCGCTTCGTTTGTACATTCATCCTGCAGTACATGCGTCCAGGATTCTTACTGGGCTTGCTTGCCATCGGTGGGCTCCTCCTTGTCCTGGGTGCCATTTTCTTACAAGGAATGACGGGGCTCTATTGCTTGATTGGTGTATCGGCTTGCATGTCCTTAATGTTTCCCACAATTTACGGACTGGCACTGGATGGGATTAACCCTGAGGATGCCAAACTTGCCTCTGCNGGTTTGATTTTTGCGATTGTAGGCGGAGCACTGATGCCGCCTCTCCAGGGAAAAATCATTGACATGGAACCCGTAACTCTAGGATCCATGACACTAGAATCGGTACGTGCGTCCTTCGTTTTGCCAGCGATCTGCTTTGTGGTAGTAGCGATCTACGGATTTATGACATCCGGNGCCAAGCAGGCTACACCCTCCAACTAACAAGCAAATCGTTTTTTTATAACTCTGATAAAATCTTCAGGANAACCACGTGAGCACAAAAGTNCCTCCCGCCACGACATTAGGCCTTACGCCCTCATTTGGTTTTGGTGATCGCATTGGTGTCGCCACACCTGGTCATATCGCTTCCATGCGACNAGCGGGACAGGGAATCGCGCCCATCTATGCACAGCAATCTATTCGTGAAATGGCGCGCACCAATCGTACTCCCGAACAAGTGATGGGCGATGCGGTTNGTGCCATGNATGCTGCCGGATGCTACGAAACGCACGGCGCCGATGCAGACCATCTGAAGACACCAGAAGATGTCGATCGTACTGCGTCTGCCGGGTTCACCTTTTTTACAATCGATCCTTCCGGGCATGTCGACCAACAAGCGGATGATTACGAGGAAGCAACCATCCGCGAAAAATTTGCAGNCTTACGAGACATCGTNCCTTGGACTGAAAGTTATGTCGGTAAAGAAATAAAACTAGCAACTGNCACGAAAGTCCTGTTCGATGAATTGGCCGTCATGCGTGCTGCGNTCAAGTATGGCGCCGCTATCAGCGAGGCACTCCAACTGGCAAATTACATCAAAGAAGTGCAGACTGGGGCAGGGCGGGGTTATGAAATCGAACTCAGCGTCGACGAAACGGATCAACCCACAACATTAGCCGAGCACTACATTATCGCTGAGCAGTGCCTGCAAAATGACATGAAACTGGTTTCGCTTGCGCCTCGGTTTATCGGCGACTTTGAGAAAGGAGTGGATTTCATTGGTGATTTAGCAGCCCTCGAAAAATCACTCCACGATCACGCTGCCATTGCCGATCAATTGGGACCTTACAAAATCAGCCTGCATTCTGGATCGGACAAGGTTTCGATGTACACGATCCTTGCTCAAGCAACCAAAGGACGCTTTCATGTCAAGACAGCCGGCACGTCTTACCTGGAGGCGCTACGCGTTGTGGCCATCCATGAGCCTGCNCTGTTTCGTGAGATCTGTCAGTTTTCGCGTCAGCGTTACGATACGGATCGAGCAACTTATCATGTCCATGCCACACTTGAAAATGTGCCTTCTCCCGATGACCTGGCGAACGATACTAAATTAGTTCAACTCTATCTGGAAAACTGGGAAAATGTTCCTCNGGGAAAAGGTTTCACAGAGGCAGGAAGACAAATCTTGCATTGTACTTTTGGATCGGTACTCACTGATGAAAAGTATGGTGCCATCGTGCGAGACTGCTTACGCCAGAATCTATCCACCTATACGGAAGTTTTAGCTGTCCATTTTNCCAAGCACCTGGATGCCTTGTCGGCCGGCTTCTAATAGATNNTGTACGGAATACTAACGGTGGACTGTTCTATTAAACAAACCATCCAAGCACATTCTATCTCGTTGTGTGAAGAGGCACGCTACCAATGGAGCCNGATATTCCACCAAAAGTTACCGCGTTGTTATCCGCCGCNGCTGCCGACCACGGACTGAATGTCTTCGGTGGTCAAGTGCGCCGGTCATCATCGCGGTTCTGNCTGGGTGTGGAACACGGAGACTACAATGGCACCGAGTTGTTTGGTGTCGGCACCGACCGGTTTATCTGGCTGGCTTATAAGCCTAATAATTCGGGCCGTGTTCGGCTGCATAGCTCTAATTTCGCCGATGATGGAGTCATTGATTTTGAACTTGGCAGCTCTCCCGATCCGCAACAAGTTGCCGATAGCTGGAGCCGATTTCCTCATGGTGTGAACCATGTTCTCAGCAATCAGGGCTTTCCTTTAACCGGCGGTTTCGATGGGGTGTTGTACGGCAACATTCCTGGTGGCGGGATGTCACGTTCTGCCTCNCTTTCGTTGAACCTCATTCTTACATTTCTCGAAGTCTCCGGAATATCTGAAACGGACGGCATGCGGATTGTCGATTTGGCACAAGCCGTGGAAAATGATTACATCGGTTCACCTTGCGGAAAGCTTGACCAGATCATGATCATGTTCGCGAAAGCAGGAATGGGTACCCATTATCGACCTGCACTAGGAACCGTTGAGCATCTTCCATTGGCTGCAAATGCCGCCGACTTTCGTTTGGTCAGCCTCGACACGGGAACCGATCGTCCTGGACTGGAAAAATCAACGTATAAAATTCGTCGTTCCGAATGTGAGCAGCTTGTCGAATTATGCCAAAAGAAGTTTGACATCAACTGCCTGGCAGACGTCAAGGACGCCACACTGTACAACCAAATTTGTTCCGCCTTTGGTACTGAATACCCCCATCTCATCAAGCGACTGAAATATATCTATGAGGCACAGCAACGATTCGATGTGTTGCTCGACGCGTGGCGGGCAGGAGATATCCAGACGATCGGCAATGTGTTTCGACAAGATGGAATTGGTTTACGCGACATCTACGAAATCTCAGGACCAGAGTTGGAAGCCATGTGTGAGTTGTCTAGAGACGTTGATGGCGTCCTCGGCGAGCGGATGCTTGGCGGGGGTGATAAAGGTGCTTCAGGAGCAATTGTGTTGGCCCATGCGGTTGAACACCTGCAATCTGTCATTGAGACAGAGTATCCCAAACGTTATCCAGATCTTGCCGAAAAAATCGCTATGCACGCTTGCAATATCGTGGATGGGATCACTTGCTTCGCTGGGTTGTCGAATTAAGCGAGTTAGAAACTTGTGCAACTACCCGTAAAAGTACTTCCTCCGTCTTATCATTGCTTATCCGAAACGGATCAAGAAGCTGGGGAACTAGGATTTGAACCTAGACTGACGGAGTCAGAGTCCGTAGTGCTGCCGTTACACTATTCCCCATCTTTGTGTACTTACCCATGCCTATAGCCTACGAATAAGCCTATAGCCTGAGGATATTGCCGTAATCTGTTAAGGCGTTATTCGTTAAGACTCCTTTACGGTACGATTGCCTGCCACCATCGTCAAGGTCGCCCCATATTTCACAGTTGAAAAGGCCATTAGTTGACGCTGGTCCTTACAGATCCTTAGAATTAAGGTTTGTAGAAAGAGTTTTGCAAATTGTGCTACTTGCCCAAGAAGGGAGAATCTTGTTTGACCTTTCCTGACGACCAGGCATCTTTTCTCCCCAGCAACCGTTGATACCTAACACCAACGAATGATTCGATGGCCAGTTTAAAAATCTTACAAGGGGGCGAACCTGACAAGGTCTTTGATCTCAAAGGCGAACGCTGGGTTGTGGGGCGTAGTCCCGAATGTGACGTGGTCCTTGATGTGGCCGCCGTGAGTCGACGGCATGTCATTCTTAATGAAGAAGGAGGAGATTTTTTTGTCCAGGATTTGGGAAGTCGCAATGGAACCTATATCAATCGGGAACGGGTCAATGACCGTGCACCCATCCGCGATGGCGACAAGATACTCATTTGTGATGTGTTGTTTCAATTCAACAACCCAGCTTCCCGTCTCAGTGGGATAAATCCGGAAGGCTCTTCTCTGCTAAATTTAAGTGAAGATGCGCAGGCAGAGAGCACTTCCACCATCATGGCTACTATTGATATGGGCCGTGCTGGTGCATCCGCCGTCTGGAGCACTTCGGCCAAGCCCGAGGCACAACTCGAAGCGTTAATAGAAATCTCAAATAATTTGGGAAACGTTCTTTCTGTCAAAGAAATACTCCCCAAGCTACTCGACAGCTTGTTCAAAATCTTTGTGCAAGCCGATCGAGGGTTCGTGGTGATGCGACCACAGGCTGAAGGTCCTCTGGTGCCTGTTGCTTCGAAAGCGCGCCGGGCCGATCAAGAAGAAAACTTGCGCATCAGCCGAACCATCGTCGAACAAGCCATGGAGAGTCAAAAAGCAATACTCTCGGCAGACGCAGCAGCGGACGAACGATTTAATATGGCAAAAAGTATTGCCGACTTCAAAATTCGCTCACTCATCTGCGCTCCTATGATCAGCAGCGACGGAAAATCCTTGGGTGTAATTCAAATTGACACACTCAATCAATTGAGTCGTTTTACCGATCAAGATTTGCAAATCCTGGCAGGTGTCTCCAATCAAGCTTCGATTGCTCTCGACAACGCAAACATGCACGAAGAAGCTGTCAAACAGCGAGCCTTGCAGCGTGATTTGGAAGTTGCCAATCAGATGCAGCATGCCTTGCTGCCAGCAAGTTCACCCCAAGTACCAGGCTACCACTTTTTCGAATTCTACGAAGCAGCCTATCGTGTGGGGGGCGACTATTATGATTATGTGATGTTGCCCAACGAGCGCTTTGCAGTGGTGGTGGGCGACGTGGCAGGAAAAGGCGTTTCGGCGGCCATTTTGATGGCCAAGTTGTCCAGCGATGTCCGTTTTTGGCTGGCCAGCGAACCCGATACGGCCAAGGCCATGGGCAAAATCAACGAGGCTTTTTCACGCCACGAATGGGATGATCGTTTTGTGACAATGGTGGTAGCCGTGGTTGATCCACAATCCCATACGCTCACGCTGGTGAATGCGGGGCACATGCCCCCTCTACTGCGCAATGCGGCCGGCGAAGTGAAGGAAATTGGTGGCGAAGAGGCCGGTTTGCCCATCGGTGTGATCGACGATTACCCGTTTGAAGCCTTTCAGTGCACCATGGCACCAGGCGACTTTGTGACGGTATTTACCGACGGTTTTAGTGAAGCAATGAATTCCGAGCGTGAACTGTACGGTATCGAAAAACTCATTGAGGTCGTGGGAAACAACAGCGTAAGTTCACACGACCTGGGTGAGCACGTGCTGAGTGACGTACGGAAATTCGCAGGTAATTTCCCGCAAAGCGACGATATGTGCCTGGTTTGCTTTGGGCGAGATTAAGAAAGTCCTAGGGTAGCCATCCCCCGTTGAGTGATTCCTAGCACTAGCCCCAGTTGACTTGCAACTGATTCTCGATCATCTCGACTCCGTCCACACGACGAACTAGCTCTTGAGCCATTTGCTTTTGATAAAAAGAACTTACAGTGCCTTCAAGCCGGACATGCCCGTCAGCGGCTTCCACCTTGACAACGCGTGATGGCAGATAGGGACTGTTGTTAAGAGCAATCTGGACTTGATCAAACAAAGGTGTCGCGGTGAGTGTGGCTTCCATAGTGCTAATTTATCGCAGAAGGGTCAGGGAGGGGGGGGAATGCTTCAGGATAGGGCGACGAGGCCAATAATATGCTTCGCAACCTGACAGAATATCGGTTACAAAGTGGGAGCAAATCGCTGATCAGCCATCCCAGGGCCGCAAAAAACAGAAAACTCGTCCGGTCGTACGGAGTCTGCGGGTTGGACACCGAAAAATCGAAAATTTCTTGGTCGGGGGGATTAAGTCTGCAGCCAGGCTGGCAGCTCACCTGCGGGTGGCAGATGGATGACACAGGCGCTTCGAATAGACTCCAACTGGCGGATATCCTCCAGTGCCGCCGACGAAGGTTCGGCATCGAGATTAAGCACACCAACCGAGTCGCCCCCTTGTTGGTCGCCTTCTCGGCCTACGGCCATTTGGCCAATATTGACGCCGTGTTGGCCACAAATTGTGCCCACATTCCCAATGATTCCAGGAACGTCTTGATGGAGAAAAATCAGCAGGCAACCATCGAGATAGGCTTCTAAACGATAATTGTCCAAGGCAACTAGGCGCGGCATCGATTGTCCAAATACTGTGCCTGTTACACGATGTTGCGATTGGTCTGTAATCACCTCTGCCGTCAGTGATGAGCGAAATGCGCCCGTTTCGCTTGATGATTCGGTAGACAGTTCAATACCCCGTTCACGGAGCATTAATTCGGCATTCACCAGATTAACCTCATCTTCCAGGGCATTTTGCAGCAGACCAGCAGCAAAGGCCGCAGTTAAGACCTTGGTATCTCGATCGACAATTTCGCCACGATAATTTAGCCGGCAAGACTTCGCACCACCTTTTTGTATGCCTGCCATCAGCATGCCCACACGGTAGGCCACGTCAAGATAACCGCGCAGTGATTCAATCGTTTTGGCGTCGATTGCAGCAACATTCACCGCATGTCGGATGGTACCGTTGGCCAGGTAATCGGTTATCAAACCGACGGCCTCAACAGCCACTTGCGTTTGTGCTTCTTCGGTACTCGCACCCAAATGCGGAGTGCAAACCACCCCCGGTTTGCCAAAGAGCGGACTATCAGTACACGGTTCCTCTTCAAAAACATCAAGCGCCACCCCTGCAATCTTACCCGAGTCAAGTCCCTGGACGAGAGCTCTCTCGTTGTAGATTCCGCCGCGGGCACAATTCACAAGACGCATACCGGGCTTCATGATTTCAAGCTGCGCAATATCAATCAGGTTGCGGGTCTCTTCGGTCAGTGGTGTATGGACGGTCAAATAATCAACATGTGGCAGCATCTCATCCACTGTATCCACCATTTCAATGCCAAGTTCCTGGGCACGTTCTTTAGACAAGAATGGATCAAAGCCAAGCACATTCATTTCCAGTGCTTGAGCACGTTTCACGACGGCCAGGCCAATGCGCCCCAATCCTACAACTCCCAAGGTTTTACCGGCAACCTGGGCGCCCATATACTTTTTACGATCCCAACGTCCTTCGATCAAACTTTGATTGGCAGGTGCCACATTGCGAGACAGGGCAAGCATTAAAGTAATAGTCTGTTCGGCCGTACTGAGCGTGTTGCCCGCAGGTGTATTCATCACGACGATGCCACTATGCGTAGCGGCCGGTTTATCAATATTGTCGGTTCCTACTCCAGCACGCACAATCGCTTTGAGGCGACGGTTGCCATCGAGCACTTCAGGTGTAAGTTTCACACCGCTACGACAAATGGCACCGTCGTATTCCTTGAGTGCAGAACACAATTCGTCGCCTTTGAGGCCTGTGCGAACGTCGTATTCAAAACCGTCTGCCGCAGCAAGCAGATTGAGGCCTTCTTGTGCCAGATCGTCGAGAACTATTACTTTGGGCATTTTACTAACTTTGAATGATGGAATTTGTATTTCTGGTTTTGTGTATTGCTGTTTGAAAGCCGGTTGCTGAGCAGCGGGGGGGCTTATTGACTACGCGTTTTTATGATAAAAATCTTTCATCAATTCACCCAGGGCGGTTACGCCTGCCACAGGCATGGCATTGTAAATGGATGCACGGATACCTCCTACCGAGCGGTGCCCGGCCAAAGCCGTCATCTTCAATTGCTCTGCTTCACTAAGAAAAGCCTGCGTTAATTCGTCGCTGGGCAATCGGAATACGACATTCATGAGCGACCGATTTTGTGGCTGGGCATGTCCCTGATAAAAGCCCTCACTGGCATCGATGGCTTCGTACAGCAATTGAGCCTTTTGCTGATTCTGGGTGTACATCTTCTCCAATCCGCCGACTTCGTTCAACAACCAGTCGGTCACCAATCGCACCATATAGATGGCAAATGTCGGCGCTGTATTCATCAGTGATCCGGCATCTGCATGCACTTTGTAATTCAAGTAACTTGGCATATCGGCTCGACTGCGTTCCAGCAAATCATTGCGAATCACAACCAGGGTCACTCCGGCGGGTCCAATATTTTTTTGCGCACAGGCATAAATCAAACCGTAACGACTCACGTCGAGTGGTCTGTATAAAAAATCACTCGAGGCATCGCAGACCAGTGGGACATCATTTACGGGGGGCTCCTGCGAGAATTGAACGCCTTCAATCGTCTCATTGCACGTGTAGTGCACATAGGCAGCCTCTGCGTTGAGACTTAAGTCGCTCTCGGCAGGTAAAGTGCTGTATTGATGGTCGGCTCCGTCCCAGGCGACATGCATCGGGCCACATTTTTTGGCTTCTTGATACGCATTACGCCCCCAAGATCCCGTCAGGATATAATCGGCACTGGGCAATTCTTGGGTTAGCAGGTTCATCGGTACCATCGAGAATTGCAAGCGACTGCCACCTTGCAGGAACAAAACCGAATAGTTATCCGGGATCGACAACAAGTTGCGTAAATTGGCCTCCGCAGCGGTAAGGATTTCTTTGAAAACTGCGCTACGGTGGCTGATCTCCATGACCGAAGCCTGAGCTTCAGGTAGAGCCAATAGGTCTCGCTGTGCTTGTTGCAGCACCCGCTCTGGCAATACGGCAGGTCCGGCTGAGAAATTGAAGGCCCTCTGAGACATTTTTACGGAATCTTCCCGGGGGTTGTCCCTGGTCCGGACGGAGCTCAGGGGATCTTTCGTAAGTTAGCAAGGATGTCAAAAGGAACCATTTTAGTGGTTTGGGGTTCGCTTGGCGATGGGGCCAGACGATCCCCCAAGTCACTTTGCTCTGAATAGGGCAAGGGCAGGGAGTCGATGACGTTTTTTTCAAGAAATGCTTAGAGCCTATCCATTGACTCGCAGGGTAGTGTGATTCCGTGCCATTCTCCGGCTTTACTGTCACGTCAGGAACGCCACAGAGGGCGTTCCCTACTGGTTTTTTGGACAGGCTCTTGGTGAAACACCGTTTGCAGTCTCGGGAGGCTGCCAGCGAGACCGAATAAGTGGACTGGTAGCCAAAGAGATTTTTCCCCGAATTGAACCAATTTTGATACTTGAAGTTGCCCAGGATTCGGATTCCCCATCTGGCATTCCCCGCCTCTAAAGATTAGGCTGCAGGCAATGGGCACCATGAATCAGCGATATTCTTTATCGCTCTCCCTTGGCTTTCTTCTAAAAAGTTGTCCTATATTTTCGCCGGCCTGATATGGAGCCCAATGCATCACTTCCCGATCTTTTCCAGAGGCTGATGACCCGTTGGGAAAGGACCGCCATTCCAAGTGGCACCCTCATGATCTTCCTGGCAGGCGGTGTGGGGATCCTGGCTGGGTTTGGTGCGGCAGCATTTACCTGGCTCATTCATAATGCTTCGGCCTTGACGGTCGAAAATGTACTTACTGCCGCAGGGCAGAACGGCCCCTGGATACTCGCCCTCATGCTTGTCCCCGCCCTAGGCCTGCTGCTTGTCTCGTGGATAACTCGAACCTTCGCCCCCGAAGCCCAAGGACATGGGGTGCCAGAAGTCATCACCGCAGTGGCTCGACACGACGGGATCATTCGGCCGCATGTGGCTCTGGTTAAAATTCTGGCCAGTGGTTTGTGTATTGGGACGGGGGGTTCGATTGGCCGTGAAGGTCCCATTGTGCAAATCGGTTCCGCATTAGGCAGCACAGCTGGCCAATGGTTCAAGCTCTCTCCGCGCAATGTCAAAGTGCTGGTTGCAGCGGGCGCTGCGGCCGGTATTAGCGCTACCTTTCATGCACCCCTGGCAGGAGTCATGTTTGCCAGCGAAATTATTCTAGGAAGCTTTGCCGTCGAGTCTCTCACGCCCATTGTGATTGCCAGTGTCCTGGCTGATGTTGTCCAACAACATATTGGTGAGCATCGTTTTGAGCCGGCATTTTTGGAATTGAATTATAATTTTGCGGGTGCCTGGCAGCAGCTGCCATCGTATCTGACGCTAGGTCTGCTGGCTGGACTGGCAGCAGCCGGCTTTATCAAATTGCTCTACCGGGTTGAAGACCTGAGTCTCAAGTGGATACCTCAATGGTGGAAGCGAGCCCTCGTGTTGGGATCGGTGATTGGGCTGGCTGGAGTTTTGTATCCCATGAACCCTCCCGTTGTGTCTACTTCAGCACAGCAAGAACTCGGACAGATTCCTCCCCTGATGGGCGTGGGATACAACGTCGTCGACCATGCATTGCACTTGGATGTCATGCAAGAACGTCCCCCGAGCCTGGCCGAAACTACCAGGAATTTAATAGGCAAATTCACCAAACAAGAAGCGACAAAGACGGTCCTGGTATCCGGAAATATGCTCTGGCATGAATTGTGGTGGTTGTTGCCGCTCATTTTTCTAAAACCGCTGTTAACGAGTCTCACTCTGGCAGGAGGTGGATCAGGCGGCGTATTTGCCCCCTCCCTTTATCTTGGTGCTACCCTGGGTGCATGCGTTGGTTTGTTGGCCAACCTCTTTTTTCCCGAATACAGCAATGCGCCAGGGGTTTATGCGATCGTCGGTATGGGGGCCGTTGTGGCGGGCACCACGCATGGTGTGTTGAGTGCTATTTTGATCGTGTATGAAATGACCAGCAACTACCAGGTCATTCTGCCAATCATGATTGCCGCCGGAGTGGCCAGTTTGATCTCACGCTCGATTGAACCCGAAAGCATTTACTACAAGAAACTCAGCCGACGGGGTGGTTCGATCGCTCGTGGTCACGATCTGCATCGACTGGACCATATCATGGTCCGCGATGTAATGATTCGCACCTTTCCTTCACTCAACTATACCGACAATGTGCACGAAATCATTCGCGTTGCCCGGGCAAATCCTCATATTGAAAGTCTGCCCGTAATGAAAGATAACAAATTGCTCGGCATCATCCGCCCCAGCGACCTCCATCGAGTGCTCGACAGCGACATTTCGCCCCATTTGGTCAATGCCGAAGATATTACCATGCGCTCACCGATATCCGTATCGCCTCAAGAAAACCTGATTGAAGCCCTCCGTGATTTTGGCTCCCACGACGTGGAAACGTTGCCTGTCGAAGTTGGTGTCGGTCCAGAACGCAACCTGGTCGGTCTCTTGCTTCGTAGTGATGTGATGAAACGCTATCGGCAGGAGATCCTGGCCAAGCAATAACCCCCCAGACAAACGGAATCAAAAGGGCTAGAATACGGGTTTGCCGATCAAAAAAATTCGTTCTACACCGTCTCTCGGTGAGCACGACTCACCCAGCCAGCCGATCTAGGAGACCCATGGCTACGCAACAGCTAAAAACTGATCCCTTTGGTGCTCGTGATTCTTTTGAGACGGGCAACGGCTCGGCAGGCATTTATCGTCTCTCCCAACTCGAAAAGGCCGGCCTGACCCAAGTTGACCGTTTGCCGTTCTCGATACGCGTACTACTGGAATCTTGCCTCCGCAACTGCGATGGCTACGTGGTTGCTGAAGAGGACGTAAAAAACCTCGCCAACTGGACTGCCAATTGCGGTGTCGGCAGCGATGCAGAGATTCCCTTTAAGCCCGCCAGAGTCGTCTTGCAAGATTTCACAGGTGTCCCTGCAGTAGTCGATCTCGCAGCCATGCGTTCAGCCATGCAGCGACTTGGGGGGGATCCCAATAAAATCAATCCACTCGTACCGGTAGATTTGGTAATCGACCACTCCGTACAAGTCGATCATTTTGCCAGCGACACGGCCCTGGATCTGAATATCGAGCTGGAGTTCAGCCGGAATCATGAGCGTTACGAATTCTTGCGTTGGGGCCAGGATGCGTTCGACAATTTTCGAGTCGTGCCACCAGGGACGGGAATTGTGCATCAGGTTAATCTTGAGTATCTGGCCAAATGTGTGTTCTTACGTGAAGATCATGCAGGCCAGGTGGCAGTCCCCGATTCGCTGGTAGGAACAGACAGCCATACGACCATGATCGACGGCTTGGGTGTGGTTGGCTGGGGCGTGGGTGGCATCGAAGCCGAAGGGGTGATGCTGGGACAGCCAATTTACATGCTGATGCCCGAAGTGGTGGGGATGAAACTCACCGGCAAACTCCCACCAGGCGCCACGGCCACCGACCTGGTACTTACGGTCACTGAAATACTGCGCAAAGAAAAAGTTGTGGGGAAATTTGTGGAGTTCTTTGGCGAGGGCGTGTCGAACATGTCACTCGCCGATCGGGCAACGATCGCCAATATGTCGCCCGAATACGGAGCCACCATGGGATTCTTTCCGATCGATGCCGAATCGCTGGCTTACTTGCAGCGAACCGGCAGAACAGCAGCAGAAGTCCAACTTGTGGAACGCTACACCAAAGAGCAAGGCTTGTTCCGAACCGACCAGACACCACCACCCACATTTACCAAAATCGTCGAACTGGATATTTCGTCTGTAGAGCCCAGTCTTGCCGGCCCCAAACGCCCTCAAGACCGGGTGCCCTTATCGCAGATGAAAAAGTCCTTTCACGATTCGCTCCGTGCACCCGTGGGGCCTCAAGGTTTTGCACTGGACGAGTCTACCCTGACCAACACGGCA
Organism: Planctomycetaceae bacterium; assembly: GCA_002713555.1. The sequence continues at coordinate 13,953 of PATG01000097.1, read as the reverse complement.
ACTGTCGAAAACAACGGCCATTCGTCGGATATCACACATGGGGCAGTGGCAATTGCTGCGATCACAAGTTGTACCAATACGAGCAACCCATCGGTCATGGTAGCTGCCGGCCTGGTTGCCAAGAAGGCTGTCGAAAAAGGCCTTACGGTGCCACCCCATGTGAAAACTAGCCTGGCCCCAGGTTCCCGCGTGGTTACCGACTATCTGGAAAAAGCCGGACTCGACAAAGACCTCAACCAGATCGGTTTCCAAACGGTTGGGTACGGCTGCACAACATGTATTGGCAATAGCGGACCGCTTCCAGAACCCGTATCCAAGGCCGTGTTGGACGGTGACCTGATTGTATCCGGTGTCTTGAGTGGCAATCGCAATTTTGAAGGTCGTATCAATCCACATGTCAAAGCTAACTATCTGGCAAGTCCGCCGTTGGTGGTGGCTTACGCGCTGGCCGGTACGACAGATATCGATTTAGCGGCAGAGCCGATTGGCAAATCGGCAGGTGGCGAATCCGTCATGCTCTCCGAAATCTGGCCAACCCACGAAGAAGTGACCCAGGTGGTCGAAAGTTGTGTTTTGCCTGAGATGTTTCAGAACCAGTACGATAATGTCTGGCAAAAAAATCCCAAATGGAACGCCATCGAAATTACTGGCGGCGAGATTTATAACTGGAACTCTGAAAGCACCTATATCCAGGAACCTCCTTTTCTTGTGGGCCTCAAGCAAGAAGTCAATCCAATCGCTCCTATTCGGGGTGCGCGTTGTTTGGCACTGCTTGGCGATTCGACAACTACGGATCATATATCGCCAGCGGGTGCGATAGCTGCCGATAGCCCGGCCGGACGCTTCTTACAAGATGCCGGTGTCCCACCGCGCGACTTCAACAGTTATGGAAGCCGTCGCGGGAACGATCGAGTTATGACCCGAGGCACTTTTGCCAATATTCGAATTCGCAATCAGCTGGCCCCCGGCACCGAAGGAGGTGTCACGCGGTACTTGCCCATCGATACACAAGCACCCGAGTCCGGTGAGGTCATGTCGATCTACGAAGCGGCCATGAAATACCAGGATAGCAGTACACCTCTGATTGTCTTGGCCGGAGCGGAATACGGCACGGGAAGTAGCCGCGATTGGGCTGCCAAAGGTACTTTTTTGCTCGGAGTGCGGGCGGTCATCGCCTCCAGCTACGAACGCATCCATCGAAGCAACCTGGTGATGATGGGCGTCTTGCCCCTGGAGCTGGAGGCAGGCACAACGTGGCAATCCTTGGGGCTCACGGGTGAAGAAGTCTTTGACGTTGAAGGTTTGGACGACAGCTTGCAACCGCGACAAAAACTGAAAGTTCTTGCCACGAGTGAGGAGCACGGGACACGTGATTTCATGGCCACAGTCCGTATCGACACACCCGTAGAACTCGACTATTACCGAAATGGTGGCATTTTACATACCGTGCTGCGAAAACTGCTGGAAGAATAATCGCTCCGCGCTTAGGAGTGGACAAAGTGTCCCGGACGTCGCGAAACGGCTCAGAGGGGTTCTGTAGAAAACTCTTTCCTTCTAATGGAACCATGAGGATCCAGCGCGGCCAATGGCCGCAACCAAAATCCCCTTCCCCATGTATGGGGAGGGAGATTTTTGCGCACTGTCAGAAGACGAAAACGAAGACTGTTAATAGCACGGAGAAATATTCTTATTGAAAGAATAGCGGTCATCATTTGCCTCAGTGATCTCACTGTCTCCGTGATTAGCACCTAGGCCAGGTTTTCTACTGAGCCGCTCAGAGGCTTTTCCCTACAGGACAGGCACTGGAGCTCTCCGATTTGTTCGTAAATCTCTCTCTGTATATCTCCGTGTAAAGTCTATGATTACTTTACATGTTCTTTCCATTCTTTCAAAACCGTCGTCGTCAGCAGTGGCTTGCTGACCCTCAGCCAGCAGTCTGGCAAGATTGGTTGCTCACGAACGTATGGCAATATTCGTATTTGGATGCTCGTCGCCGTTCTCAAGTCGAACGCTTTGTTTGCATTCTATTCCATGAAAAACGCTGGGAAGGTGGTCGAGACTTTTCGGTTACCGACGAGATGCGCGTCACGATCGCCGGCCAGGCAGCACTGGCAACATTAGGATTCGAAAAACCGTACTACTTTGAAAAACTCAGGACCATCATTGTTTACGAAAACACGTTTAGTGGCCGGGTGGCTTCGGGAGACAGTTTGCTTCTTGGAGAATTGAGCCCAGCAGTCCAGGATTTTTCGGCGCGCACGGGCGAAGCATGGCCGGGCGGGCCAATCATTTTGTCCTGGAACTCGGTACTTCAGGAAGGACAGAATGAACGCTTGGGTCGTAATGTGGTACTCCACGAATTCGCACATCACATGGATGGACTAGATGGTGATACAAATGGAGCACCACCGTTTACCGACTTTGAATTTGAAAAAAAATGGTACCGTGTAAGTAACCATGAGTATCAACAACTGCTCGAATTTGCACGCCGCGGAGAGCCCACATTACTTAATCACTATGGGGCAACCAATCAGGCCGAATTCTTTGCTGTAGCGACCGAATGCTTTTTCACCCAGCCACACGCAATGGCTAACAAGCACACTAATTTATTCAGGGTCCTCACACGCCTGTTCGGACAGGATCCGTGTGAATGGTTGTCAGCGGCTCCTGAAAAAAAATCGGTTGAGTGAAGTGGAGCGCAGAGGGGCCTTTTTTATCCCGCACCTGCTAACTCCCTGGCACACGCTTCTACCTTCTGAAGACTCTCCCGAAAATGTTCCAGGGCCTGGGGTGGCTCTAGATTGAACACCGTACGACCATCGGTTGTCCAGCGTCCTTGACGATGGGCAAATATGGCCGTAGCACTTCGCAAGTTTCCCACGGCTTCGACATCTTCCATATCACCGCCAGGAATCGCCTCGAAGCTGATCGTTGCGCCGACCAGAGCAAACAGTTCGCCATTGGCTCGATCGATTGCAAAGAGGGGGGCTGCTTGCAAATCACATTGCTTCCACCGTAAGCCACGCGGCTTGCCCGTGGCGGCAGCGGCCTTGATAAACTCTTTTTGAAGCGAATCGCCCAACTCGAAATATTTCAACATCGCCAATTGGCGCTGGGCCTGTTGTTGGGCCGCACGCCAACGCCGCCAGAGCCATTGGGCTACGAAAACCAGCACGAGAGCAACAGCAAGAATTTTCGCTAAGTGCATCGAATATAATCCAAATCCCCCCTCCCCCGTTTTCGGGGGAGGGGCTAGGGGAGGGGGCAAGTTTAGGGGCAGGGGTGGAGGGTATTACGAGGCAGACTCTAAAGCACAAATTCCCATAGCGAGAAGCCAGCTACCCCCCAGTGCAAAAATCCCAGTGCTAAAAACCTAACGCTGAAAATGAATCACCCCAAAGCTAGGCCTGCAGCACCCACCCTGCATTGGTACAAAGCGCGAAGGATAGCCGATACACGGGTCCATTACCACTGTAAGTCCTTTCCTGGCATGGTTATGGAGTTCCGCTGTGCGTCTTTTCATTTAATGATAACCTGAGATTCATCATTCCTTAATATAATTTTTTTTTAATGAATGGGTTAAGACGAGACACAGCACAGAGGCAAATCCGCTCAAAAAGGGCAGCACTTGTTATTATTCTCCAATAAGGCACTCTCGACGCCCCAAACGCTGATTCTAGCCACTCTGATGGCTATTGGTTTTACGCTATTTCCTGTGCAGTCGACTACGGCTGAAGACGGTCTGTCGGCCGACCCCCTGTGGCGCCATGGCACGGCTGGCCTGGACTGTCAGATTGTTGCTTATGATCCGCAATCACAAAAACTACTGACAACCGTAGCCGATGGAATTGAAGTGCTCAGCATCAAATCGGGTAAACTGCTGGCCAAGCTCTCCCAGCCTGCCGGGTTTCACGCGACAAGTGTTGCCGTATTTAATGGTCGAGCAGCAGTTGCTTGGGCGCCAAACGACAAACGACAATCAGGCCATATTCGTTGTTACGATGTTAACAATTTAGAAATGATAGCCACCTTCCCAGCGGGTTATCATCCTGAAATGGTCACCTTTTCGCCGGACGGTCGGTACCTGCTGGCAGCCAATGAAGGCGAACCGAGCGATGATTACTCTGTCGACCAAGAAGGCTCAGTAACTGTCATTGATACCCAGGCGGGAATTTCGCAAGCCACCGTTCGACTAGCCGACTTTCATGACTTTGATGCGAAGCGTGACGAGTTGCGCACCCAGGGAATCCGCATCTTTGGACCAAGCCAGCAGCACGAAGATGGTCTGGCGACTGTGGCCGAGGATTTAGAACCCGAATACATCGCCATTTCTCCCGACTCCCAACGGGCCTGGGTGACGCTTCAAGAGAATAATGCTATTGCCGAAATTGATTTATCCCGAGCCAAGGTGACCGCCATCCACCCTCTGGGCAGCAAAGATTTCTCTGCCCTGGCAGATCAGAATTCGCCCTGGCAAACCACGGGCCTTGACGCCAGTGACCGGGACGGCGGCTGGAAAATTAGAAATTGGCCCGTATCGGGTCTGTTCCAGCCTGACGGTGCAGTTGCCTTCGAGCACAGTGACGAAACCTATCTTGTGACCGCCAACGAAGGCGACCCCCGCGTCTACGCCGAGTACCAGGAATCGTGTCCTGTCGCTCAACTTCAGAAACGCAAAATTCAACTGGCCCCGAGACACCCGGCACGATTCCTGATGGACGAGACGAAATTGGGAAGACTGGATGTCTCTGTTGTGGGCAACTGTGAATCTGGAGAAGGTTATTTGGAACAACTGCATTGCTTTGGTACACGTTCTTTTAGTATCTGGCGTATGTCGCCCAACGGCAGCCCCGAACTTGTTTTTGATAGCGGCAACGATTTCGAGAGAATTGTTGGCCGTGAAGCATCCGATCGCTTCACTTCCAAGAGCTACTTGCATGGACGTTGCACAGCACAAGGTCCTGAACCCGAAAGTGTCGTGATTGGTTATTTGGGGTCCATGCGTCTGGCGATGATATCTCTGGAACGGGCTGGTGGCATCATGGTGTACGACGTGTCCTATCCAATGCAGCCCAAATTCTTAAAGTATCTTCCCCCACTGGCAGAAGATGGCAGCCGGGATTGTGCTCCCGAAGGACTGGTAATGATTCCTGCCGAAACCAGTCCGACCCACAAACCATTGCTCGTAGTTTGCAATGAAGTCAGCGGCACAACAACGGCTTACCAACTTGATTGGAACTACCATCGGTTGGCAAGTTCTCAGTAGCTTCGATTCGAAACTCTCTCAGTCTGCAGGTTGCAAACGACCCGCATCAAGAACGTAGCGGCTCTGCAGACGGGCAGCTTGTGTCCCACTGTGCGTCACCACCACCATCATCGATTGCTGTTCCTCTTGTAACTCGATTAAGAGTTCCATAACTTCCGATGCTGTTGTCGCGTCCAAGTTCCCCGTCGGTTCATCGGCTAACAGCAAGATCGGTTGTCGCACCAAAGCCCGGGCAATCGCCACTCGCTGTTTTTCTCCACCCGATAGTTGCGCCGGACGATGAGAGCTGCGCTCTGCCAACCCCACCCGTTCGACCAGTTGCTTTGCCTGCTGAACCGCTGGCCCATCCGCTTTGCCATCAGCCAGAAATGGCACCAACACATTTTCCAAAACGGTACACTGAGGTAGTAGATGGTGGTCCTGAAACACAAAGCCAATCTGTTGGCTTCGAAAACTGGCCAGTTCTGGCTCTGAAAGCTCAAACGGATTGATACCGTTGAGGGAAACCACCCCTTGGGTGGGCAAATCGAGTGTGCCCAGAATGGCCAACAACGTACTCTTGCCCGATCCACTGGGGCCCACTATGGCGGCATTCTCGCCCCGATCAAGACCAAGCGAAACATCCCTCAGGATATCCAGCGGCTGTCCCGCGTAGACCGGAAACGATTTCGAGACATTTTGGGCAGACAGAGTATTCACAGTACCTATTGTGACTCGTGGCAGCCCTCAAGCCAAGCTGGCGAAAAATGCCCTGGCAGTATTTTCGCCCCTCAGGGGCCAAACAAGATTTACCCAGGACAAAGATCAAAGGATTTTTGGTGATTCACCCCAGGCTAGCCCGGATATGCATAGGCTCGATTTGGGTCTTTCCTGAGCCAACGGCGCTAGCCGCGGGTGAATGACCGGGCGATTATCTATACCGTTTGTAGCGCTGCCCGAGGCTTTTCTTACTCATTTTTACAATAACATTTCGGATTCGATCTCTTCAAAACCGGGCAAGATGGCATCCGCTCCAGCTTCCAGCAATACGTCCGCTGCAAAGGAAGAAGTAATTCCAACGCACCGCGCACCGGCTGCCTTAGCTGCCTGCACGCCATTCACGGCATCCTCGAACACGATACATTCGGCCGGATCAATCCCGAGTCGCCGGGCGGCTTCGAGGAAGATGTCGGGAGCAGGTTTCTTGTGTTCAACCTCCAACCCATTCACCAAGGCATCAAAATGCTTTGCATCGAGCCCAATCTCGTACAGATTGGTTTTCATTTTCACATCATCGGCACTGGTGGCGACGGCAGTCCGAATTCCTGCAGCTTTGGCTCTTTCGATAAAATCCTTGACGCCAGGAAGCGCCTGCAGTTTGCCTTTCACGCATTCACCATACAGGCGGTAAGTTTCGGCCTTATCGGATTCGAGGTTCAACGAAATGCCATATTTTTCAGCGACTCCGCCCAGGTAACGATCTTCGCCGGCTCCGACAAAAGGTTCGAAATCCTCGACCGTCACCTCAGTTTGGTATCGTTCCCAGAACATGCGGATGGCTGCGGCAGCGATAAACTCCTCGGAGTCGCATAACACGCCGTCCATGTCAAAAATGTAACCTTTTGTCATCGAGTACCTCGTTGTGGCAATTCTCAATTCTATTATGAAAACGGTTCTAAAAATCAAACTCGTCGATATTTTCAGCTGTAAACCGTAAGGGTGGCCCCATGACGACCATTTTGGCTACGTTATCGACCGTTAGCTCGCCGAGACGGCCAGCACTTATCTTGGCGGGTAGCATGCCACCCGACTCGTGAACGAGCTTGGAGAGGTGAATCGTCAAGTAACCAAGATCCACGGGACTCCAGAGGGCGAATTCCTTCACCGTACCGTCTTGCACGTATTGTTTCATTTGGTTGGGCGTCGAAAGACCCGTTACGGCAATTTCACCCGACTTGCCTGCCTGGCGGACTGCTTCGGCTGCGCCGGGTAGAGACACCGAGGTGATGCCAAACACGCCGACTAATTCGGGATAAGTTTTCAAAAGATCCTGGGTCACGCTGAACGCGCGGCTTTGATCCTCCCCCGGGTATTCGGTTTTGACAATTTGTATGTCGGGGTACTTGGAGGCAATCCGCTCCTCCATGTGACTGACCCAAATCTTTTGGTTTTCTGCCGTGTGCGTGCCGCTGACGATCACCACTTCGCCGCTACCGCCAATTTGCTCGGCCATGATGTCAACCAAGACGTGGCCGATCGATTCGTAAGTTGCCTGATTGACAAAATAGTCGCGGCTCTCCTCCACAGCGTCGGCATCCCAGGACAGGACTTTGATTCCCTGACTGCGGGCGCGACGCAGCGTCGGCGAAAGGGCACTCTTGTCGTTCGGAGCAATGGCGATCACGTCGAGACGACGTGTGATCCACGTGTCGAGCATCTCAGCCTGCTTGGTCACATCCGCCACGGTAGGCCCATCAAACGTGAGTTCCACCTCTAACTCGGCAGCCGCCTCTAAGGCTCCTTTCTCGCAAGCGTTAAAAAAATCGATGCCGATCAGCTTGGGCATCATGCCCACTCGAATTTTCCCATCGGTCGTTTTGCCACCTGAGGAACAAGAGGCGAGGCAAATTGCCAGCGCAGACAGGCCAGCCAGAAAGAGTGCGTTTTGTCGTAAGTTCATGATTTGGGTCTTTCTCCGCTTAGATCAAGGCACAATTGGGTATTTCGTTGTCTATGGTAAAGCAATTTCGATGAATTCATAGCCGGAGAACCTACCTTATCGGCCTTGATAAGGATCGTGTGAATGTCATTCCGAGGTCGGTGGCCAGCAATTCTGGCTCGGACCCGCGCAGGTAGGGTGGAGACACTCCACGAAAGTACTACACGATGGCGCAAGGGCAACGGGCCTCGGGATGACAGGTATGCAGTTCCTGTCGTATGAAGGAACTGGCTAGCCCTTTTTCAACCGTGCGTGGTAGCTGGCCAGCAATTCGTTCGAAGTTGCCGTCACGATCAGGATACCCCCTTCGGTCAACTGTTGCCACACGGCCGATACTTCAGCCAGGTTCAATCCATTGCGGACCACTCCCAAAATCAAAATACCGAGAAACGTCCCCCACACGGAGCCTCGCCCACCCGTAATGGATGTCCCGCCCAGGACTACCCCGGTGATGGCGGCCAGTTCGTACCACTGCCCCGCATCGGCTTTGGCGGTGGCGAACCGCGCGGCGTAAATCATAGCCGCCAATGCACACAACAAGCCTGAACCCGTATAGAGCAGTAACTTCACACGCCCGACAGGGAGTGCAGCGATTTCTGCAGCCCGCTGGTTATCGCCGATGGCCATGGCGTAGCGCCCCAGACGCGTCCGATAACACAGGATCGCCGTAGCGACGGTCACCAACATCCAGAGGATTAGCTGCACGGGCACCGGGCCCAGATAGGCTTGTCCCATCCACCAGAACGATTCGGCAATGGAGACCGGCTCGGCCTGACTGATCCCCAGGGCCAAACCACGAAACAGGGCCATGGTGGCCAAGGTGACCACCAAGGGAGGAAAATTCCAGCGGGCCACCAAGGTGCCATTGGCAGCACCTGCGGTGGATCCTACGACAACGGTAAGCAGGACGGCCAGCGGAGCGCCCAGGTCCCAAGTTGCCTGCGAGTATCCAAACACCACCACACATAGTCCCAGCAGACTGCCCACACTCAGGTCGATTCCGCCGGTCATGATGATCAGCGTCATGGCGCAGGCAATGATGCCAATTTCGGCCAGGTGACGGGTGAGATCCAGTAGATTGTGGACGGAGAGAAAGTGGGGCGACAAAAACGACATCCATCCAATGAGGCCGATGAGGATGGCAATCAGCAGCAGCTCGCGACTCCAAACATTTTTCATCGGTCAGTTCGCTCCGCGCTGGAAAGTAAACTGTCTGCTACTAGAGCGGCAAGTATCATCGCGCCAAAGAAAGATTGCTGCCAATAAGAAGGGATTTTTGTGAGGATCAAGACGTTGTGCACAATGCCAAGAAAGATCGCCCCCAGGCAGGTGCCCAGCGCGGTTCCACGCCCACCCATAATATGGGTCCCTCCCACCACGGCGGCAGCGATGGCCGTTAGTTCAAAGCCTTCGCCTACGGCAATTTGAACCTGACCGAGTCGTCCCGCCCAAACAAGCCCTGCCAATCCCCCCAACATGCCACACAAAGCAAAGGCGACAGGCAGCACCTGACGTGGACGAACTCCCAAGTAACTGGCACTTTCGCGACTACTGCCAAGGACGTACAAACTCCTGCCGGTCTTCGTGTAGGTGAGCAGCCAATGCGCGAAGGCAAGTGCGCCGATCCCGATACCCAGCAGCGCAGGCAAACCCAAGATATTGGCGTCGCGAACCCAAGTAACTTCGGGAGGCAAGTTGATCAATTGATAGCCTCCGGTCCACAGCCGTAGCAATCCGCGAAAAACGAGCATGGTACCCAAGGTGACCACAATCGAATGCACGCGCCCCCACACCGTCAGCCCTCCATTGAAAGCGCCCAGGATTGCTCCGAGAGCCAGCGGCGCGAGAAATACTATGGCCGGATGCCAACCGAATTGGGCCATCTTGCCGGCGGCGACCGCCGACAGACCGAGAATGGCACCCAAGGACACATCGATGCCGGCGGCCAGAATGACCATCGTCATCCCCAACGCGCCGATCAGCACGACGACATTATTGAGCATCACATCCCGCAAATTTTCGGCAGTCGCAAAATTGGGAACGAGCGCCGAGCAAAGCCCCAAGACCAAGANGATGAAAATGGCCAGCCCCATTTCGCGTCGCGCGGCCAGCCATTGCAGGNCGATTTTCCAGCCCCGGTCGGGTACAACCGGTGCCACGCGTGTGTCGCTGGGCTCGCTCTCTGGCAACGAGGCGCGCAAGAGTTCATCCTCAGAGGCGGATTCGGCGTCGAATTCACTCACGAGACGACCTTCACGCATCACACCAATACGATGGGCAAGTGCCTGAAGCTCCGGAATTTCGGAACTCATCACGATGATCGCCATCCCCCGGCGGGCCAGGTCGCGGATGATGTCGTAAATCTGACCCTTGGCCGCAACGTCTACGCCCTGGGTTGGTTCTTCCAGGACCAGCACCTTGGGCTCCGTCATCAGCCACCGGCCCACCAACACCTTTTGTTGGTTCCCTCCAGAAAGTTCGACAATTGCCTGGTCAGGCCCCGTCGTTTTTACAAGCAGATTCTGAATCGAAGCATCAATCTTGTCGCGTTCGGTTCCCAGGTTCAATGTACCCGAGCTGGAAAGCTCCTTCAGGTTGGCAATGCTGAGATTCTCACCAACTGTCATGCGGTGAAAGATACCCTGGGAATTGCGATCGGCCGGCACATAGCCGCGTCTCAAGGAAACATTCTGAAGTTGGTCGTCCGTACACTTACGCAAGCCGAACAAACCCCCGCATAATTCCGCTTGCCCCGCGCCGACCAGACCATAGATTCCGTAAATTTCACCACGTCGAAGCTGGAACGAAACGTCTTGATAGGCGCCCCCCACATCCGATAGTTGGTGAACTTCAAATACAATATTTTCCTCTGGGACAACCTGTGAGTCTCGCTGGAAAGTGACCGCTCTTCCCACCATCCCTTGGATGAGCTGATCGCGATCGATAGCACTGGAAGGCTTGGTCCAGACATGGCGTCCATCGCGGAGCACCGTGACGCCATCTGCCAGTTGCAACACTTCGTCGAGTCGATGCGACACAAATAGAACGGACGTTCCACGACTCGCGACTTGCCGTACTTTCTGATGCAACAACTCTGCTTCGTGCCCTGGGAGCGCAGCAGTTGGTTCATCGAGAATTAACAAGCGAGATGGCTCCGACAGAGCAAAACTGAGCTCGACCAATTGCTTTTCGACATCGCTTAACGTGCGCGCTGCCCGCTGCACGTCGAGTCGCGGGATCAGCACTTCGATGGCCTGGGCCGCGCGATCCACGATCGTCGACCAGTGGATATTTCCGAGTCTGTCTCGAGCGTAGCCTATCCTGAGCGCATGATTCTCCGCGACGGACAAATCTGGAATCATGTGGCTATGCTGATGCACGACCGCGATGCCATGCTGCCGGGCCTCTTGAGGGCCACTCAGACGGATCTCCTCGTCGTCGATCACGATACGACCCTGGTCTGGCTGGAGGACGCCCGCCAGAATCTTAATCAGCGTCGACTTTCCAGCACCGTTTTCGCCCACCAGGCCTCGAATCTTACCCGTGCTGAATTCCAGCGAAACGTCATCCANAGCCCTAACTCCCGGATATTGCTTCGCTACAGATTGCACTCGCACGGCCAATGACATGGCAACAAGTGTAAACGGAGATTCCATGGACGCAACACGAAAAGGCGATCACACCAGGATTAAAAACAGCATGCCGTTGCAGCATCAAGAGGAAAATTGGCCACCGAAGTTCTTGCAATTCAATAGAATAGGAGAATGCGCCTTAGGGCGTGATGGGCAACGTGGCAAGCTAGGGTTGCTCCGCAGCAAGTTCCTTGATGGAAATATTACGAAAGGCAACCAGATCCCCGTGCCCGACAAAGCCGAAGTGCCCGCTCATCCTTTGAACATTTGGATAAACGCCGCCATCTTTGGACTCGCNAACTTCTGTAAGATTCGTGTCAAGAATNGTGAAACCGTTAAGTTCCACCTTAATCTGCGAGCCAATGACAGTCACTTGCTGAAAATTCCATTCGTTTGCAGCGTGCAAGTACCCTTGATGTGCCGCCACGAGTCCGTATGCCGAACCATGAAGTTGACGTGGATCCAGGTCGTTAATGTCCGGATAATCATCGCCCAGGATTTGAAGTTCCGTCATTCCATCCACGTGAGCACTGCCATGGCCCGGGTAACGAATTGCCAGGCCATTGTTGCCGCCAGGAGGCAATTTGAATTCGAGACGGACGATGAAGTTGGAATACTGCTTTTGTGTGTGCAGTATGCCTCCATCTCCCTTTTTACAAGCAAGCACACCATCTGCGACGTGATAACCGCTTTTCCCACCTTCCCAGCCGTCGAAATCATGGCCGTTAAACACTTTGTCAAAATGCTGCCCGTTTGCCTCTGACAAGATCTGATTTGCTTCCTGTGCCCCTATCTCGCGGATGTAGATATTGCGAAACCAGAGTTTGTGTTCATGATGCTGCAATTCAATTTGCCCCCGGGGGTAGATGGGCCGGTCGCGTTGCCAGAAGTTTTCCATGATGACGTTATCCATGACAACCTGGCCATTGAGTTGAACCGTCACCCGCTCACCAATCATGCGGATATAAAATGTGTTCCACTCGCCGGCCGGATTATCGGCCTTGACGAGTGGGAACCGTTGATACTTTTGGTTGTTCCAGAGCGCCCCAGAACCCTGATCCGCCCCATGAACAAAAAATGGCTCATGTTCAGGATCCCATATTTGAATTTGCGGGCTGCCCCGCAAGTAAATGCCGCTGTCGCCGCCCGGCTTTATCTTCCAGTCGATATAAAGTTCAAAGTCTCCATAATCCTTGGCAGTGCANAGGCTGTTGCCATGACCATCGTATTCGAGCACGCCATCCACAACTTGCCAGTGAGCACGCATCAAGGCGTCCGCAGCCGCCTGTGCTTTTGCCAGTTCTTCCTCCGGCATTGCTTTCNGAGACTTCGGGTTTTCGACAAGGCCTTTCCAACCGGAGAGGTCTTTGCCATTAAAGAGCGGTGCAAATCCCTTAGGCACTTTCGTTGCTGCAGTGCAATGGACCGTGCCGAGACAGACAACCGTTACCAAGGTTGCGATGCCAAGGGCTCGCATTCTATGACCTGTCACCATCTGTAATCCTCGCCTGTTAAAATCGTTAGCATCGGTTCAAGTCTCAAGAGTTTATGATACAAATGCCTTTACAACAATACATGCGAGATGACAACTGCTATAAAGTATTCAGTCATGCTCTAATGGCCAAACACCACTTCACGATCGTTGGGTTGTTGCTCGCCGGGGGTACTGCGTCCCTGGTCAACGTATTGCTGCATGAGGGATGTTAGCTCTTCAACGACCTCCGGATGGGCAGCTTCCAGGTTTGTTTTCTCTGCCACGTCGACCGAGAGGTCGTACAGCTGGACAGAAGGCAGGTTCTGCTGTTTCGCCGGCTCTCTATTCGGGGTGCTCCCCCCCCCGACCCTGGACAGAAACACAGCTTCCACTTACCGCGTCGGATCGCGAAGGCACCTTTTGCAGAATGGTGAACGGTTGCCTCGCGTACCGCACTCTGATACGACCCGTCCAGCAGAGGCAGGATGCTCACCGAATCTTCGCCAGCGTTTGCCGGTAGTGCATAACGGGTAATGTCTGCCACCGTGGCCAAGAGGTCGGTATGGCAGATGGTTTCGTCATTCTTTGTGCCAACTGGAATAAGAGCGGGCCAACGGGCAACAAAGGGGACATGATGTCCGCCCTCGAAGATGTCGGCTTTGTGGCCACGGTAGTGATAACTCGGATCGTGTCCCAACTTACCGAGCTCTGCAAAATTTGCGTGCGGTGTTGCCCCATTATCGCTGGTGACGACTAGCAATGTGTTGTCCGAGAAACCGCCCGATTGAATAGCATCCATCCCCTGGCCTACCGTCCAATCTACCTGCATCACAAAGTCCCCCCACGCGTTCAAGCCACTCTTCGAGTGGAATTTCGGCGAGGG
>PATG01000096.1 GCA_002713555.1 Planctomycetaceae bacterium | reverse complement strand
GGAGTGTCTTCGAGGACGCGATTCCTCCGCGGTCAGCCAGTCCGCGGATTGTTGGCGACCTCGGCAATGTGCCGATGGTTAGCTGGGCAAAGTGCTCGGTTGCTGGGTGGAGCGCCAAGTAAACCTAGGGCGGCGATATTGAGCCCCTTCAGGGCAGAAAACTTGGAAAACCAAGTCTTCTAGGGCAAATTACCTTTATACGCAGCGAAAGCCGCCAAGGCTTTCGATAACGCTGCATCCAACGGTGTCCACCGAAATTCTTGGCGAATTTCGCTACGGCCGGAACGTATTTTCGAAAGTTGCTCTAGTGCTCGAGAACCTAACGAGCACCGATAGCACCTGCATAAAGCTGTTTCAGGGAGGGGCTGAGGGAGGGTTTTGTAATCCTGGACCGGGATCAGCCCCTACCCCTCTATTAATGAAAGATGGGCCTCCCCAAGCATGGGGAGGAGGATTTTTGCGCACTGTCAGAAGACGAAAACTAAGACCGTTCGTAGCACTGAGAAATATTCTTTTTGAAAGAATAGCGGGCATCATTTGCCTTGGTAATCTCACGGTCTCCGTGATTAGCACCTAGGCCAGGTTTTCAACAGAGCCACTTAGGGCCATCTGCAACAGACTCTCAGATTACCTTGCCTTGGACCACCTCACTGACCAAAGTTGCACATCAGTGTCCGGCCGCAAGAAATATGCGGGCTAGCGCCAATCACTTCGCATCCTTTGGGTTGCTGGCCAGGCGTTCTTCTGGCTTAAGCAATCGCTCTTCCATGCGTGAAACAAAGTGCATGCTACTTGCATCACCCGAAAAACCAATCACACGACGATCGGCATCAAACTTCTGTGAGATGATCCGACCTCGTTCAATGTCAAAACGCACTTTACCCTGGGTTTGACGATCAATCAGCTGCGACTCGATGGCAGCGCTCACCGGAGTAAGAATCTGATATTCTGCGGTAAAGGTTGCCACACCCGCTTTGACTTGCTCCAAAGTGCATACGCGACGTGTTCGCACTTTTTGCTTGGTGCCATCCTGACGGCTAACTTCGATGTCGTAAATAAATGACCACTCTTCTCCCACAGCCATGGGTTCCTCGGGGAGCACGGGCATCATTGGCAAATCTTTGCTGGGAGCCGGTTGGGGGTGTTTTTCTTTTCGGTTAGTAACCTCACCGGAGGGTCGGATTCGAATAACGGACAATGGGATTCCGACAGCACCTGCCGCTTGCTCAAATCCAGGAGGCGGTTCTTTGTCCAGCTCGCTGTCAAACTTTCGTAGAGCGCGATTAGGAACTCGATTTGACATGCGCACTTGTTCGACAACGTGGACAAACTCTATTTCACCATTAGGCAAAACATCCGTAACTTTCCAGGCCTTAATGGATTCGCTCTGGCTCTCCGCCTCCTGTGTGGTCGCTTCGATGGTGGTGCGTATGTTCGTAGAATGATTGACACCATACCGCAGGACTTCTCCCATCTGAAACTTGTATTGCAACAAATGCTTTTCCACATCTTCAGCAGCGTCTACCACAGCCAAAGCTTGCGACAATACCATAAACTGAGTAAGAACTACGAGAGCCTGCCTTTGATAGCGCATCCATGCACCCCATTTTGATTATCGATTCCAGTACTTTGGTCATCGGCGAGCAGTGCCCACCTAACGGTTTTGAATACTTTCTTATTCGTTGAGCCTCAGTCGCCCACCCCAACCAAGTTTTTCACGCAGTGTGCGGTAGTAACCATGGCCACGCACTTCAATCAACTGAAACTGTGCTTTTGAGCGTGATACTTGTATACGATCTTCTGCTTCCAATGCACAAACCACCTTGCCATCAACAACGAGCGAAGTTCCAGCATGAGGTTTCGGGACACGCAATTCATAAATACGCTCGGCTGAGTCGACGACAGGTCGATTGGTTAATGTGTGTGGACTGATCGGCGAAATCACAAACGCCTGCAAGTCTTTTCGCAGTATCGGACCACCTGCCGACAGACTATGGGCCGTTGAGCCTACGGGTGTGCTCACGATCAAGCCATCGCAACTATAAGTTGTCACCAATTCAGCGTCAACGTAAAGCTGCACATCCATGACCGCAAAGGGGGCACCTGCTAGCACGGCCACTTCATTGAGTCCTAGTAAATTGAGTCGTTTCTCGTCATGGTGTTCGCTCTTTTTTTGGATATCGCATTCAAACATCAAATGGCAAACCACCTGGTATTCTCCTGCCACCAAACGAGGCAATACTTTATCAAGCTGATCGGGTTGTATATCTGCAAGAAATCCAAGATGCCCCAAATTCACTCCCAATACGGGCAACTGATGATAGCCCATACAGTGGGCGGCACGGAGCATTGATCCATCTCCGCCTAAAACGATTGCAAAATCGATCGACTCATCAGGAAGATTAGCGGCAAAATCATCAACCGTTGCCACAACATCGACATACTTTTCTAAAACAGGACGCAGCTTAGCAACACGTTCGCGGATATCCAGCCATTCAGCATCTGCGATCAATAGCACCTGAGGACGGTTTGTACTGAAATCGGTTGATGAAGATTGTGAACCCATAACAATAAGCATACCCGCCAGGGCAACCCATGGTAACGGCAGAAGAGCCAGACAAACAGAACAGTTACGCTTTTTGTTTTCTACTTTCTGCCAGACGACACGTGGCCACGATCCCAGCTACGTCGAGATTCAAATCGGCCAAAAGTTCATCGCGTTCGCCATGCTCGATGTAATGATCAGGTATACCAAGACGGTGAATTCCGCGTGTTTCGATCTGTGCGTCCACAGCAGCTTCCAGAACAGCGCTGCCAAAGCCACCTGCTAAAGTGGCTTCTTCGACAGTCACCACAAAGCCACATTCGCGTACAGCGCGCAGTATTGTTGTGGTATCGAGTGGCTTAAGAAAGCGGGCATTAATTACGCCAACATCAATGCCTTCGTCTGATAGCTGAGCGGCTGCTTCTACGCAGCGCGGCAATAATGCCCCACAGGCAATCAGGCAGCCATCCGTGCCCCAACTTAGCACTTCGCTAACTCCTAATTCCAGTCGCGTGGACTGCCGGTCAATTTCAACAGCTGTCGCCTTGGGATATCGCACAGCACAAGGCCCCTCATGATTCAGAGCCAAGTCCAACATTGGGGGAAGATCTCTGGCATCTCCAGGAGCCATTACCACCATATTGGGAAACAATCGCATGTAACCAAAATCAAAAATCCCATGGTGCGTAGGACCGTCAGGCCCGGCCAGGCCACCCCGATCAAGCATGAATGTCACTGGCAGATTTTGAAGAGCGACTTCCTGAAAAATGTGATCGAATGCACGTTGTAAAAATGTGCTGTAAATATTTACGATGGGTCGCATTCCGACCTTCGCCTGGCCAGCTGCAAATGCTACCGTGTGTGCCTCGCATATACCCGTATCGTAAAAGCGATCGGTATAATTGCTACGAATTGATTCAAGTTTATTTCCCTGACACATAGCGGCGGTCATGATTGTCACGCGTTGATCACACTCGAGCTGTGCCGCAATTGCCTCAGACGCTACGTGCGTGTATGCACGAGTGGAGCTTTTTTTCATCGCCACAATTTTGTCTTCAGAATGTTGAAACTGTGGGGGCGCATGGAAGAGTACGGGATCATCTGCGGCCGGCTGGAAGCCATGCCCTTTCTCCGTCACCACATGCAATAGGACAGGACCGTCGATCCTTTGTACCATCTTGAGATACTTGCGTAACAAGCCAATATTGTGGCCATCAATGGGCCCCACATAGCGAAAGCCCATGTCTTCGAAGATCATGCCACCACTCAATCCCGCTTTGGCAGCTTCTTTGATCTGCACCAAAAATCGTTCTGTCGGATCACCGAGCAAAGGCACTTTTCCAAGGATCTTGGCTACCTCATCCTTGAGGCCTGTGTACACCGGATTCATGCGAAGCCGATCCAAATAATCGGCCACTCCTCCCACGGGCGGGCAAATCGACATCTGATTGTCGTTTAAGATCACCAGTAATTTTTTGCTCTGCCTGCGGGCATTATTCAGCGCTTCAAAAACAACCCCTGAGGGTAACGCACCATCGCCAATCACAGCGACACTGTGACGATTTTCTTCTGCACGCAGCAAATCATCGCCACTCTCCAAGCCCATGGCAGTCGAGAGACTTGCTCCGGCATGTCCTGTCATAAATAAATCGTAGTCGCTCTCGGCTGGGTTGGGGTAGCCCATCAGACCGCCCTTGGTGCGGATGGTTCCAAATTGTGGAAAACGGCCTGTGAGCAATTTATGGGGGTAGATTTGGTGACCCGTATCCCAGATAAGCCGGTCCTTACGGAAGTCAAAACTGTAGTGCAAAGCAATACAAAGTTCTACAACCCCCAGGTTTGAAGCAAAGTGTGCGCTCCGACACGCGATAAGGTTGCATAGCACCTCACGCATTTCACTGGCCAGCAGCTCCAGCTTGGGCAATGAAAGCTTCTGCAAATCCTCAGGTCCGGAAATACCTGGTAGTATTTTAATCGTCAATTGTTTCTCCACCTGACAAACTGAGCAATTTTTTGCAGAGGCTCTGCCGCCTTACCAAAGCATGCAACTGCCTCACATGCTGAATCAACTAGCAATTCTACACGTTCGCGACTGGCCTGTTCACCCAGGACCGCTGGGTAAGTCGTTTTCCCTCGATCGTTGTCTTTGCCCAGCCGTTTGCCAACTTCTGTTTCTGAGCCCGATATATCAAGTAGATCATCGACCACTTGAAAAGCTAAACCTAAGTGTTGGCCAAAAGTATCCAGCGCTTTCAATTGCTCAGGAGTCGCTTGGGACACGATAGCGCCTAAGCGGAGCGAAATCCTGAATAAAGCTCCTGTCTTGCGCCGATGTATCGATTCTAAACGCTCCAAAGAGCCCTCGGGCGATCTATTATCAAGAAACGGAGTCGCCAGGTCATCCGCCTGGCCACCGACCAGGGCCGCAGCACCAGCCGCCTGAGCCAACTCGGCACATGAACGGGCTGCCAGGTCAGGAGTTTGGATTTGGGTTGCAAGGATTTCAAATGCTCGTGTCAGGAGCGCATCACCAACTAGAATAGCGGTCGCTTCATCAAATTTCTTATGGCAAGTCGGACGTCCACGACGCAGATCATCATCATCCATTGCAGGCAAGTCGTCGTGAACGAGGGAATAAGCGTGGATCATTTCCACCGCCACTGCTGCCGGCATGGCTTCACTTATCTGACCTCCACAAGCTTGTGCAGCCAGCAAAACAAGTTGTGGTCGCAATCGTTTGCCGGGGGCCAGTAGACTGTACTGAATTGCTTCACTTAGTCTCTGGGGGCAACCTGCCTCAAACTGCACTGCTGATTGGAGTGCCGTTTCAATCTGTTCGCGCAAGTCCTGACTAAGATTTGGTTGCGTCATGACGTTCATCAGGGCAATTATCTTTCGGCATTGAGTGTTCGGCAAGCCATCTGCCACACTCTTTCTCGTTTCGAAGGGATCAAAAAGAAATAAAACTCTAAATTCCATCTTAAAACAGGGAAGAAGTACCGTCCATGTCAGAGCGGGATTTACGACCAGGACTTGGAGCAGAGCGTCTGCGACTACGGGAAGCTCCTTTTTGTACGAGTGAATCTTCTCCCCCCTCATCAAAGGACTCCGTCTGAGGATGTCCTTCAGAATCGACACCACTCACGAGTGCAATACGCCGTTCGGCAGAAGTCAGTAAACTGTAGCAGGATTTCAGATGTTTCACTCCCGATTCGTACTGTTGCAACGATTCGTCCAAGCCAAGCTTACCACTTTCCAGCTTGGCAACAATGGATTCCAGTTCTTCAAGAGATTTCTCAAAACTGGGTTGCTTGGTTTTGGCAACTTTTTTTTTGGCCACCAGGTAGGCTCCTCAGGGGAAAGCGAAAAAATCGAAATGTTTAAACATTATTAGAACTGGTTTTAATACGCGTTGGCATCTCAATGAAAGAGGCAAACTTTTTGGAACCGTTTCTACTCTATTTTGTCTATCGTACTAATTGCTGAGCCCACATCAAATCGCGTGGTTATTTTCACGCCAGGTTTCAATTTTTTTGTACTCGTTATCAGTCGCCCAGTTCTGTGATCTTGTGTCAAACTGTAGCCCCGACTCAACACTCCCAATGGACTCAATGCATGGAGTTTACCGCTCAGCGCTGTGAGCTGACCTTGATAATCTTGCAGGCTGGCACCCATTCTATTGTGCAATCGAGTCGCCCGTTCATCGACCTGACGGCTACGCTGGTGGATCAATTCAAGAGGTCTGGCAAATACTGGGCGGCTGGCAATGGCATCGAGACGATTACGTAAAGTGGCAGCCTGGCCAACAAGGGCATTCTGCAAACGTGTGCGATAGCCATTCATCAATTCATTGACATCCTGTGAGGATGGCACAACACGCTCGGCTGCTTCACTGGGCGTCAGCGCACGGACATCCGCAACGAGATCTGCTAGGGTAACGTCAATTTCATGGCCCACGGCAGAAACAACAGGCAAACGAGAAGCAGCAATAGCACGCACTACTTTTTCTTCGTTAAAGCACCAAAGGTCTTCTAAGCTACCTCCGCCTCGACAAGCCACCAGGACATCAAGCGAAGGCTTGAGACGATTCGCCAGCCGAATTCCCTCAGCAATTTCTTTCGCTGCTCCTTGGCCTTGTACGCGCGTGGGAAAGACCAATACCTCAACCCCATGCCAACGACGATGCATGACTTCTAAAAAATCTCGTATGGCCGCTCCTGTGGGACTGGTCACAACTCCGATGCGTTGGGGAAAAGCAGGCAAAGGCTTTTTTCGATGCGAATCAAAGAGCCCTTCTTTTTGCAGCTTTTCGCGCAGTTTGCGTAACTCCAACTCTAACGCGCCGATGCCTTGAGGATGCAATTGGTCAACAACCATTTGGTAGCTGCCACGGGGAGGATAAACATCCAGGTGGCCTTTACAAACAACCTCCAAACCGTCCTGCAAATCGACTTTAAGACGTGCTGCTGTGCCACGCCAAATCACTGCACGCAACTGAGCTGCATCATCTTTAAGTGTGAAATAGCAATGCCCCGACTGCGGACGCGAGAAATTCGACATTTCTCCAGCCACCCAGACTGAAGGAAACCCTTGCTCCACTACGTGCTTGAGTTGAGTCGTGAGCTGGCTCACAGAAAGCACTTGCTCGTCGGTTTGCGTCGATGAATCTGGCATGAAGTATTCCTACAGGATCCAAGCTGTCCTGTGGACTGCTTTGAGCCTCATTATAGGATGATGAGCCCGAACGTAGTAGCCCTGAGAAGTATCGCATTCAGCATCCTTAGAGATCGATCACCTGCAATAGGTCCGGTTCGTGCAGATACGATCGAGGCCATGCTGTGTATCGACTGCTGAAGCGCAATCCTACTTGGGAGAATTCGACTCTACAGCTGACGTTGCAAGAATGAATGAAATATGCGGTTTAGGCTGCTTCTGCAGAAGTGGTGGCAATTTCCCTGTCAGGAATACCCTGAGAAATGGCTGGGACAGGTTGCCGCGAAGTGCGCAAACGGGAACGCCTCCGTTCACATATTTCACCCAGACGATGCTTGCCACTCCGAGCCCATTCCTCCGCGTCATCTGTCAGGTTCGTCAGCAACTGCTCTATGCTGAGACGATGACTCTCGAGTCCTTCACGCTGTAAATGATTGGGTATAAAAATCTCAGGGCCAATCACTGCACGAGCGCGAGAATAGGGACGTGGCACAGCAAACCTGTCCCAACTCCTTGCCCGCCAGGGACGATCATAGCCAAATCCTAGGGGCACAATGGGAAGACCTAACTTCGATGCCAAAAAGATGGGGCCCGTCGATAATTTTCGACGTGGTCCTCTTGGGCCATCGGGAGTCATGGTCAGATGCATGTGTTGCCCACATCGTCGCATCTCAAGCAGCGCTGCCGCACCTCCACGATTTGTAGAACCGCGGATGCAGTCAAAACCCATATGGTATGCCACTCTCGCCAGAATTTCGGCATCTTTATGTCGGCTCAAAAGCATTGCCAGGTTGCAATGGGGACGTATGTAAAGTGGGATCAGAATATTCTCATGCCAAAAAACATAAATCCGTGGTTGCTCACAACCCAGATACGGATCTAAATCTCGATCGTAGGCCAGCGAGCGATACTCCAGCGTACCCATCCAGGCAGACAAACCTTTGGCAGCAATCAGTCCAGCGAATTGTGTAGACCAGGATATTGAATGACTCATAGTTTTCACGAATTCCAAGTTGCAAAGGTCTTGCTGCTACCGCCTGAGGTTTATCCCATCAGGTCAAGAGTATTTCCGCGTTTCCCCGTTGGATCTTTGGCTGGCTTCGAATCTTCCGTCGTTTCGGCATCTGTCGATAATTCCTCCTGTTCAGCATCTTGCGTCCCAGGCTCCCAAAGCCGTTGACCATCTGCATCACGATCGGATGTACCTTGGTCTTGTTCTGTTTGGCCAATACCGGCGGCCTTTTCGGCTTTGGAATCTCCATCGCCTTGCCGCTGCGAAGCGCTCGATTCCTTTTGTGCGCGTTCGGTTTCGTTACCAGCTGTTTGCGACATAGGTGCTCCAGCCGCACTGTTTACGATTCCGCTCATGGGTCCCACGTTCATTTTCTGGCTCCATCAAAGAGGGAGTTCGGAGGCGAGTCACAAATTTCCTATGTTATTTTGGCGTCCCCAAACGTTGATTCATGGGAATAGTTCTTTCCGCCTTGCGCTGTGGTGTGTAAGTACCTGGACTATTGGTGTCTAAATCTGTTTGGATCTGTTGTATCAACTGATTGATACCGGGTAGAGCTTGCTTATGAACCTGTGGGTTCGCCAATGTTCCATCAACGTACATCTGCAAGGTTTGCTGTCCTACCTGGTCGAAGAAATTCTTCACAAACGGCAATCGGATTTCATTGCGACCAACGACACCATGAAAGGCCAGATTCAATTGCTGATCAAAATTCGTCTCACCTTTACCCAACAAACTGACTGCATCGCCAAGGAAGTCCAATTGATCGAGATAGATGTGTCGACCTTCAATACGGTATTTTGTGTCGACCTGATTAAAAGCGGTACTGTCAGGGGTCGTATTGCGGAGTACTTTGAGCAATCCTACCAGCAGAGGTAGTTCGTAAATATTGGCTTCTGTCACCTGCACCTGGCCATGACCGGTCAGGGTATGCAGCGAACGGCCATACCCATTTAGCGTGAGCGTTGCCCCCACTTTGCCTTGCATATTTTGTTCTGTATTAAATCGTTCTTTTGTCATCCGAGGCAAATCTGCCCCCGCTAATGATGCAACTACCGAATATCGAGGCACACCGTCAAATGTTACCCACGCATCACTCACAAGCGATCCATCGTAGACTTTGGCAGTCACGCGTCGCGGTGTGAGCCCCTGACGTTTGGTTGCCCATTCGCCCAGCAAGCAGCTCGTTTCATCAGCCCATAAGGGGCCTCGGATATTTGTGAATTGAACGCCTTCAAAGGTGACCGTCTCCAAAGCCAGCTCGCCCGCAGAATAATTCATCCCATTTTCACTGGAACCTACCAAACGAACGGTGCCATGTACGTTTTGTAGATCAATTCCTGGATGCATATCTGTTTGCATGCAACTGAGTTGAACATCCCAGCTGGAATTGATCGTAGCGTCGGGTTGATTTGTTTTCGAGAATTTTAATGCTGTATTGTGCAAACTGAATTTGCCCGTTATCTGTAGTTGCTCAATTAACTTTCGCAACTTTTCTGGCAAAGCGGTCAGAAGATCACGCCGTGGCTCCAGACGATCGGCAGACAATCCTGTTAATTCGAACTGCCAACTGCCATCCGAAGCAAAGTTGCCATTGCCATTTGTGAGCAGAGTCGTAAGGCCGTGCTTACCTCGAAAATCGGTAATCAACAACTCACCATTGATATAGTCAAAACGTCCTTCTACCTGCTTCAACAAATAGGGGAAAAAAACTGGATAGATCGTGGCGGATTCAGGTTGCGGATTCACTGAAACGCGAATCGCTGGCTGCTTGTACCCCGTCAAGTGATAGACGTCGGCAACCAAATCTGCACGGCCACCAGGGCGCACCTCATCCCAAGCAGCACGAACCTTGGCTGGTAATGCTTTTTTCAGATCATCTTCCAGTAGCAGCTGCTTGCAAGTGAACTGCAACGACAATTCCCTGCCGTCTCCTAAGGGTCGCAAGGTACCCTGGCACGAAACATTTCGTGAGCCGCGCGCAATCAGGTCTCGAAACTTCCAGTTTTGATCCTCTGCCAATATCAATCCATGAATACCACTCAGAGGATAAGGGAAATGCTTGTAGTTCGCGCGACAATCGAGCAATTCCAGCCGCAAGGATGTATGGGGTTTTATCTGATCTGGCTGGGTACGATCGAGACGCCAACGCACATTAAAATGACCTTGCGGGCGCATCGACTCGATCACTTGCCTCGTTTTTACAGGCAAGGCAGCAATCATGCGTTTTTCGATGGTTAAGCCATTACCAGTAATCTCAATAAATCCCAACGCGCCAGGCCGTGGATCAAAGACCTTTCCAAAAAAACGAAGTGGCTGTCCACCGCCAATTCCAACTAGATCGATATGCAAAACCGCCTGTTGATCTTCGACAAGATGCTTATAACGCATTGTGCCTGAGCCGTCTTGGACACGGTATCTGAATTTTTCAGATTCAAAAGACAACTCCCTTCCACGAAGCGTGATGTCAGGCCGCCAATGATGGCCATCAAAAGTAAGTTCCACATCCGCGTTGACAATTCCTGCCGGTTGGTACTTTTTCCATTCTTTCTTCAGGAGCATCGGTAGCGCATGATGAAGTTTTTTGTCGAGTGGCAAATCGACAACTCTCAGCCCCAAAGCCATGGGAGCATTGGCATGCCAACCCTTCCGCTCCAATTGCAGGGCCACACTGGCAGCATCACATTTCGCACGAAGTCCTGTAACTTTTAAAACATTATTCTGGCACTGGATACTGCCAGCTATATCTGTCAAAGGCCGTGGCAAACGAGGGTCTGCAAGCCGACCTTCTGAAAGCTGCAACTGAGCATTTATTTGTGGTTGAGCATCTTCTACAAATTGGTGTTGGGCGGTTACATTTCCGTCCAGCATGCCTTCCAGCAACGTGCTATCAGCCAGACTGTTGCAACAAGCCGTTGCCCACACCTGCCATTCCTTAGTCAGTCGCAATTGCTCAAATTGACTCTCCAGCTGGAGTAACTTTTTTTGCATATCCATACGAATATGGAATTCAGCACGCTTCACATAAGGACCACCTAAGGAGCCATGGATGTCAAACGTTTGGCAATCCTGTGGATCCATACCACTTTGTGTCGGTTGCGCCGCTGACTGACGAGGATCGACAATAAAATTGACATCCTGCAAGGAAAGAGCTGGCAAATTGGATTGCTGCAAATCGGCCAAGGCCAACTGGGCGTCATGTATCTCCAGAAGTGGCCTTGTCTCACCACAGGGGGGGAGCGGCCATAGCGACTCGACATTCCAACGACCTTCCGAATCTCGTGTGGCCCACAACTGAGGACGTTTGAAGACGATACGCTGTATTTCAGGAGCACCCTGCACAAGCTTGCTTAGTTTTGCATCGCATACCAGCATCACTTCATCAACAACAAGCAAATTGCTTTGTAGATGCGTGCTGGAAGTTTCTGAAATTGCAAGGTCGTAAATGGCGATACCCTTGCCTTCGACCAGACGCGCACCTCCCACGCTGACATTGTACTGAGGTAGTTTTTCGGCCAAAAACTGCTCAGCCTGATACCGAATTTCGTCGTCCATGCGCACGAATAAAAAGATAGCCATGCCGATCGCACCCATGACCACAAGCATGGTGCTTAGCTTGAAAAAGTACCAGCAGGTATTGATCAACCGACTGATGGCAATATTTCCTATTTACGGCCAGGACTGTAATTTGCGCGCAGGAAATCCATACTTCCCAATCCAACAGCAAGCCGGCGAAGCCAACTCTTCTGTAAATTTCCACAATTGCGCAATTTAGAGTGGAAATGGTAGGTTCGCGCTGCCTTGAGGGTCAAGACAGGCTTCATAAGACGAGGTTTTGCTAGCAGCATTCGAAACGAACACTTGGCAAGAAAAAGTGCTTACCACTCCAGTACTAAACTTCCTTGTTCGATGCTAGCACGCACATCACCTGGCATATTCAGCACTCGTTGGTGATTTTCAACCTCCAGCAAAGATGCCAGATGTCGCCAGCCAACATAGGTCATATCCTTTTCTGGCAATTTTGCATCTCGCCAGGCCAGACGAATGGCAGTACTTACGATGAGTGGTTCTTCTACCGAACTCGCAGGAAATGCCATGGCCAATCGACACCGCCCCGATCCAGCTGGGAATGGCCCCTGACTGAAGTGAACGGATGCATTTTCCAGCAATTGCCGTGCTTGCTGCTCCACCAGATTTTCAGTCGCTTCTGCCTGTGCAGCCAATCGCACAAGTGCAGCGTCCACATTCGTATTGTACTCCTCCCGTAATTTGGGCAGTAACTCATGACGAATTCGGTTCCGCGTAAATTGAAAATCTTTGTTGCTACCGTCAAAACGCGCAGACTGCCCTAATGCCATTAAAAATTTCTCCAGCATTTCTCGAGAACATGCGAGCAACGGCCTCACGACAGTCACTGCTTTGGTAAGTTGGCGTAACTTGGGGATTCCACGAAGACCTCGCAATCCGGTGCCACGCAAGAGACGAAACAATATCGTCTCAACCTGATCATCACGGGTGTGGGCAAATGCCAGATATCGAGCCCCCAGTTGTTCAGCCGTCTGTGCCAGGAGCTCGTAACGCTCAGACCGGGCAGCTGCTTCCAGGCCATCTCCGTCCTCATCGGCACGTTCCTGGGTGTTACTCTCCAGAACGCGCAGTTCCACTCCCAAGGACTCGCACTGCTGCTGGCACCACTGGGCATCTGCTAGGGAATCAGCACCACGGAGCTTATGATTCACATGAAGTGCTTGGATGGAGCCAATTCCACCGTTTTCTTCTTTTTCTAATAACATGAGCCGTAGTAGGGCCATGCTGTCCCCACCTCCAGATAAGGCAACAGCCACATGAAGGTCACGCCAGGATTTACTGGGCCAATCACGGCGAAAAAAGCCTACAGTCTCAGCGGCCTCGGGAGGTAATTTTGGCAAACCTTCAGTTGACTTCATCGAATTGGACCATGAGTAAAGCTTTTATGGGATACAGACGGTTTCACTTGGCTATCCGTTAACCTGAGCCATCTTGTCTAAATTCCAGTTTAATGGACAGACAAATGGCCCTTCTTTGTTCAAGTTCCCCCTGTTCTATCTGTGTTGGCAGCCGCCACAGGGAGGCAATTTTTTAGATTCTACCAGGGCTTGCATGAAACGCACAAACCATGGTTAGGCTTGCACTTATGTACGATTCTGATACGATCCTGGGTGGAAAGTACGTCGCTGCAATGGCCTCATTTGGCTGTTTACGATGCGATTTTCATCAGGAATAAACCTAATAAGACAAAACTACATGTCCCAATGGGCCCCTGGCAATTATTGGTGACTGAGTAGCGTTGTGTGATTGGTGTTTGTTGCTGAGAGCCCTATCCAGACACTCCTTGAAAAAATGTTTCACGGTTGTTTGTAGACATGATTGAGATTTTCCAACGTTTGCTGACCTCAGATATGCTGACGCCTGGTTTTCTGGCAATGACAATGCCGGTCTTCCTGACGCTGTGTCTCGTTGTCTGTGTTGCTGTATCCCATTTGCAGGCTCGATGGTTTTATAGAACTGTCGAACTAGGCATGTTGGATCAGCAGGTTGATAGACAACAGGTTGATAGGCAATGGGGTGATGGACAATGTAGTGACGGATGGTGGGATGATGAGCTACGGGATTCTGGGCAGTTGGGTTTCAAAACCCAATCTCTACTTTGCGATCCAGTAGTTTGGGATTCTAACTTGGTAGTCGGGGACAAGAAACTCTGGCCAACGGGTGAACCAGCCCTGAATCATTCCGCACAACATCCTACACAACATCCTACACAACATCCTATGGGGTTTGTACTTGATACGAAGTTCGCATCAAGTACTGAACCAAAGGCAGTATTTGCAGTTTCGCTTGCCTGAGTTGTGTATAACGTTGGACTAAAACATTGGACGTTGGTAGGTCGTGGGCTGGCAGAACTTTTGCCCACGGGATCGACAATTTCAATCGTTTTCAAGACATACAGTCTGATAGGCAGGCCGTTGCCAAGATATTTTTGATTCGTCTATCGAAATGACGTCTCAGGTATCCAAGCAGCCCAAGCTCTCTCAACTCTCTCATCACGCATTGAATAAGAGCTCACTGACTAGTTCTTCTTCTTATGCTCTCGGTCCTCCAGCTTGCCAGAAATCCTTGAGGACACACCCTTGAACATAGATCGTTGCTAGAAGGACTCTCATGGCTACATTGCTACTTTCGGCTGTTCCGATAAACCCTCATTCACTACTTGCTGCATCCGATGTTCAACTATTGATTACTGCAGCAATCGCTGCTGTGCTGGGCATGGGGGTCATCAAACTACTTGACTACTTGCGCAAACGTGACGCGGACAAAGAAGCGAAACACATCCTAGAAAAGGCCGAGGTCGAAGCTTCTGCTCGTCGTAAAGAAGCTGCCGTCGAAGCAAAAGAACTGGGACTGAAAGAAAAAGACCGTCTCGAACGTGAATACAACGAAATCCGCAATCAGCTGCACGAGCGCGAACGCCAGCTCGACAAACATGAAGACACCATTACGCAGCGTGACGAACAACTAAAAAAGCAAGAAAAAATGGTGGAAAACAACCAGCGTCGCGCTGCAGAAAAGCTGGAGGATGTCAACAGCCGTCAAAAAGAACTGGATAGTTTGCTGGACCTCGAACGTCAGACCATGCACAAACTCAGCGGGTTGAGCGCTGAAGAAGCAGAGGCGCGGTTACTAGAACGTCTCGAAAAAGAGCTCGTAAAACAGCAGGGTGCTTTGATCCTGCGCTACGAAAAAGAAGCTAGCGAAAAGTGCGATATGAGGGCCAAGGAAATGCTTATCACATCGTTGCAAAGATTTGCTGCAGCACATACGGCTGAGTCCACCACCAGCACAGTCGACATACCCAACGATGAAATGAAAGGCCGCATCATCGGCCGTGAAGGACGCAATATTCGTGCCTTGGAAAAGGCGACGGGAGTCGATGTCATTATCGACGATACGCCTGGAGTTGTCATCGTTAGCGCTTTCGATCCTATCCGTCGAGAGACAGCACGAATAGCGCTCAATAAACTCATTGCCGACGGACGTATCCATCCCACTCGAATTGAAGAGTTGGTAGCAGAAACTGAAAAAGAGCTGGGCGCTGAGATTCGCCGTCATGGCGAAGATGCCATGCAAGAAGCTCAAGTATTCGGGCTACACGATCGGGTCATCGAACTTTTGGGTCGCTTGAAATATCGAACCAGTTACAGTCAGAATGTTCTCCGACATTCGATCGAGGTGTCATTCATAGCCGGCATGCTGGCTGAAGAAATGGGTATGGATGCCGAATTGGCACGTCGAGCAGGCTTGCTGCACGATATTGGCAAAGCAGCAGATCACGACATGGAGGGCGGCCACCCCAAGATCGGAGCCGATTTACTAAAACGCTTTGGTGAAGGACCTGAAGTGGTTCATGCTGCTTTTGGACATCACGACGACATCCGCCCCGACATGCCTTATACGGTGCTGACCGCCGCAGGCGATGCATGCAGTGCCTCACGTCCAGGTGCCCGACGCGAAACGCTCGATCGTTATATCAAACGCATGCAGGAACTGGAAACGATTGCAACCGGTTTCCCTGGAGTCCGGCAGTCGTTTGCCATTCAAGCAGGGCGTGAAGTGCGTGTGATTGCTAGTGCTAAAGACACCACCGACGAGTCTGCCGCAAAAATTTGTCGAGACATCGCCAAAGCATTCGAGGATCAACTCACGTACCCGGGTGAAATCAAAGTAACACTCATTCGAGAAACACGCGTAACCGAAGTGGCGCAGTAGGTGTCGGGCGAGGCTTGAACAACGAAGAACACGAATTGGATTCTGTACTTCGTTAAGAATGCTCCTGTTCCCAAATTTTAAAATCCCTTTTTCTCGCTCCTCACTTTTCCATGCGATTTCTTTTTATCGGTGATATTGTTGGGCGCCCCGGGCGCGACATTGTAATTCAAGCTGTCCCGGGTCTCCGTGTTCAGTATGGACTTGATCTGGTAATTGCCAACGCCGAGAACTCCGCGGGTGGTTCCGGATTGACACCCAGTATTTATCGCGACCTGATCCAGGGAGAAGTCGACGCAATCACACTTGGCGACCACATCTATCGGCGCAAAGAGATCTATTCGGTCTTAGAAAACGAAAACAATATTGTACGCCCAGCAAATCTTCCTGACGAATCCGTAGGACGACGTTGGACCGTTGTTGAAGCTCGCGATGGTACGCCCGTTGGAATCGTTAGCTTACTAGGCCAACTATTTATGAAACCAATTGACAATCCCTGGCGTGCAGCCGACAAGGCTTTGGCTGAATTGCCTTCTCACGTCCGGGTGAAGTTTGTTGACTTTCATGTGGAAGCTACCAGCGAAGCCCAATTGATGGGGCGCTATCTGGATGGCAGAGTTTCTGCCGTACTGGGAACGCACACTCACGTACCAACCGCAGACGAATGTATCTTAGCGGGTGGCACTGCTTTCCAGTGTGATGTTGGTATGACGGGCCCCTACGAAAGCATTATTGGACGTAAAATCGATCGCGTCATGGAAACGACTCTTACATCAAATCCGACACAATTTGATGTTGCTAACGAAGATGTTCGATTGTGTGGAACACTCGTGGAGGTAAATAGCAGCACCGGCCAGGCGGTCCGTATTGAGCGGGTTTGTATACTGGAAGAAGATTTGCCAGCACTTGAAGAGCTAGCAAACCAAGGTCGCTAGCAAAGTGGGGCCCTTGGCCCCTTCTCCTTGGCATGTCGCCGCACTGCAGATCGAAGATTCAGCCCGTCGAATCCATCGCTCAGGGATAATCTGAAATATCGTTCTGGAATCCTCCAATGGAGACCCCTGTGCCAATCTGCCTTGTGGGACTTCGTACTATTCGCTACCGTTCGTGGCCCTTTCGTCGAGGGTTTGCTGAGTGACACCATTAGCCACTACTCCTGAGCTCACTCTTGCCGAGCGGATTATTCTATTCACTCTTGGGATTACAAGTTTGTTTTTAGTTGTAGTGGCTCGCAGCCTTGAACCCGATTCACGAGGTTTTGGTACACACGAACAATTAGGACTTTCACCGTGCGTCATCCAACAATGGACGGGATACCCTTGCCCTGCCTGCGGTGCAACCACTGCTTGGGCACACGCCTTACGAGGAGATTTGGCTCAGGCTGTCGTTGCGAATTTGGGCGGCTCAATCCTGCTAGGTCTTGTGTTGTTAGGCATTCCCTGGACGCTGATTTCAGCAATAAGAAACCGCTGGCTCATAGCTCGACCTGCTCCCAAACACCTGCTCGTCACAGCAACTGCCTGTTTGATGGTGATACTCCTTGATTGGCTACGCCGCTGCTTCATGATCTAAAAACTACAATTCAAATGAATTTGGACGTTTAATAATAAGGACTTCGAGATGGATCACTCTTTTAATAACATTCGCCTCACCCTAAAGGGAATTCTGCTGGCAGGTATTTTGATTTCTACATCTGGCTGTTTGCATTCACTCTTGGCAACAGGTGTTTATTTGTGGCAAGGGGGCAATGTCGTTCCTGCCGAAACCGAAACACTGCAGAATGAACGCGTCGTGGTCGTCTGCCGTCCACCGGCCACCAATGAATACCGTTATGCAGGAGCAGCACGTAGTATTGGCAAACAAGTCAGCCGATTACTCGCAGAAAATGTTCCTGGCATCGATGTCGTCAGCCCGGCAGAGGTGGACAATTGGGTGGATGAACAGGATTGGGATAATTTCAAAGATCTAGGCCGCTCTTTGAAAGCAACGCGCGTAGTTTACATCGAACTCAGCAACTACGATCTTTATAAGGGTGCAACCCTCTATCAAGGTGACGCAGAAGTACAGCTCACAGTCTACGACATGAATAACCGAGGCAAAGAAATCTGGGAAAGAAATGTTGGCCAGATCTTGTTTCCCCACAACAGTGGCATTCCTGCTGCCGATAAATCTGTCCAGCAATTCCAAAGTCAATTTGTGGTAATCGTATCAGGCCAGATTGCCCGCCATTTCTACAGACACAATCCAAACAGCACGTTCGCATTGGACGCGGTTGCCAACAAGTAGGCTCTCCCTTCTTCTTTCACTGTTTTTGTCCGTAGCAGAGGTCGCCTGACTTCTGGGCGCTCTAATATTCGCCACTCTGAGGCAAGCTGCCATGCTTGCAAACTTCATCTTGCATCGTAATGTGTCGACGTTGCTCAATACCATTGTTATTTTCCTCCGACTCTGGATCACACATGAAGCACACCTTGAAGAGCACCCTGCGAAGCGAGGCTTATTTGATAGGGTTGGTATTTTCGGCATTTTTACCAATGACCCACACAAATGCCCTTGGAGATGAACAAATCATGTCTGCAGCACGAGATTTCATCCAGGAATACCAAGCGACCGTGCGTCCATTGAACACGGCCGTCGGACATGCTTTTTGGCTGGCCAATACGACTGGCAAAGATGAGGATTTCGCTGCAAAAGAGGCTCTTGAGAATCGCCTGAATGAAATGCTCTCATCGCAAGAAGCATTTGCGCGCCTTAAGAGCATTAAGGAGGGCTCCCCCAAGGATCCACACCTTGCCCGTCAAATCGATTTACTCTATCTGACCTATCTCGGTAAACAAGTCGACCTGGATATCCTGAAAAGAATCTCCAGCAAAGAAAATACGATCGAAAAAACGTTTAACGCTTTTCGTGCGAATGTTCAGGGAGAATCCTATACGGATAGTCAAGTTCGTCAAAAACTACAAGACTCAAAAGACTCTTCTGAACGGCAACAGGTTTGGGAAGCATGCAAAGAAGTTGGTAAAAAGGTTGCTGACGATTTGCGTGAACTGGTAAAACTGCGAAATCAAGCTGCACGATTATTGGGTTTTGATGATTATCACGCAATGCAGCTCGTGCGCAACGAACAAAGCCAGAGTCAGGTACTGGCACTCTTTGATGATCTTGACGCTCTCACTCGCGAACNATTTTCTCGTGTCAAAAAAGAAATCGACCAAAAATTGGCTGAGGAATATGGCTTATCACTGGAAGAACTACAACCATGGCATTACCACGACCCCTTTTTTCAAGAACCTCCACAAGTTTACGACGTCGACTTGAATGCGCCATTTGTAAATAGTGACATCCTAAAAGTCTGCCAAGAATTTTATGCAGGGATTGGCTTNCCCATCAACGATGTCATTGAACAAAGTGATCTCTACGAAAAACCCAAGAAGAGCCCACATGCTTTTTGTATCGATATTGACCGAGAAGGCGATGTGCGCGTACTTGCAAATATCAAACCCAACGAGTACTGGATGAGTACCATGCTGCACGAACTGGGCCATGCCGTCTACAGCAGCAAGTACATCTCTAGTGAACTACCCTACATCTTGCGATCGGATGCTCACACTTTATGCACAGAAGGTGTTGCCATGATGTTTGAGCGATTTTCGACCCAGGCCGATTGGCTCGGTCAATATGGTNTCNATGTCGCTGACCCCGTCAAATACACAGCTGCAGGNAGACGCNTGCGTCGTGACAAATTGTTGATATTCTCCCGTTGGTGTCAGGTCATGTTTCGATTTGAGGTCGAATTGTATAAAGACCCTGACCAGGATCTCAGCAAATTATGGTGGGATCTTGTCGAAAAATATCAATTGGTGAGGCGACCTGAGGGGCGGCATGCTCCCGACTACGCCAGCAAAATCCATATCGTTACCTCTCCGGCGTACTATCACAACTACATGATGGGAGAGCTTTTTGCCTGTCAATTGCACTCCTCCATGGTGCAGGAACTTCAGATTTCGAATGACCCTACCGACGCTTTTTATACAAATAATCCAGCGGTAGGCGAATTTATGATACGCAAGGTTTTTGCCCCTGGCCTAACATTGCCATGGAATGAACTTACACAGTATGCAACGGGTGAGGAGCTCAATGCAAAAGCATTTGCTGCAGAACTTCAGCACTAGTAAGTTGCTGAAAAACACCATCCTGGTGTTTTTCGCTACTCGCCAAGCTCGAAGCGAAGCTTCTCGCGGCTCGCAAAATAACGACTTGCGTCGTTATTTTGGCCCGAATCTGGAGTGAACCTCACAGAGGTGGCGGATTGCGGCGTGGAGGGGCGGCTGGGCGGCGTGGCCTCTCACGAATTCGATTGGNCACTGGTGGATTATTATTGTTCACCTCTACCACCGGTGGCATGTAGGTGTAGCCTTCTTCCCAGCGCCATCCCAGTGGCACTTTGAGTTCGCGGCTCGCCAAGAGGGCCCAAGGGGTATCCGGATGTTCTTCCACTACGCGATCCAGATACATTTGTGCCTTTTTAGCAATGCTCTCCAGGCTTGTATTGGCAAATTCACTTTCAGCGACGAGGATCCAGGTATTGTTTTTTTCCTTCGTAAATGTTGCACCTTGTTTTATTTTTGCCAGCATGGCATTGTAACCATCTGTGCGCGCCTTACAGGCCAATGCCCGCCCCATGGCCAAGTCGTAACCAGCTTTCCAACGTAAACTCTCCAAAGCAGCACGGCCTCTCTCACCGGCTTTCAGNGTTTGGCAAATCTGGTCAATACGTGGCTGTCGAATGGCTGCATTTCGCTGAGCTAACGAAAGTATTCTCGCAAGTGAAGCTTCGTCCCTTTTTGGAAAACGTGTACGTATATCCTCAATAGGTTGCGTCCATGAATATTCGGCAGCTGCGACGAGCGCACCACGGGCAGGATTGGAACGCAATCGATGCATGTACTCTTGTGTCGACAAATAATCTGGTTGATATTTGCGCATCACATCAGTATTAAAAAAAGTGCTGAAATGCGCGGCCAGATTGCTGGTCTCTCCTCTTGATATCGAGCGTCCCTCGTGACGGTTGGGGTGCGCCGCAAAATACAATCCGCCCGTTTCATAGCAAAGTCGGGTTAAACCATAGGGACCATATCCCGAGTCGAGGAAGTCGTCCCCACCTCCGGATCTTGCAAAACGTAATTTCAGCCGTTCGGGCAGAAGAGACTCAGGGCCAAGACGCACCGGCACCAATTGGGGACGTTGATCAAAATCTGGATCTGGATCGATCCACTTGACATAGGCTTGCTGCCTACCAAACNGGGCAGGGCGGCCTACCACATAAATGGGCATCGCCAATTTGCGGCATAAGTTGATCGCGTTATCCAGCTTGTCAATATCATCACCCGATTCATCCGTAAACACAACAATCATTACGTTGCGGCCACCGTTGCGTGCTGTACGATACGTGCGAAATTTTTCGGCACACATGATCACAGATTGAAAGACGTTCTCTTNACCTGAATTGTCGTCTTGTATCGCTTNANCGGCGTTGATAATCTCATCGATATTGTCTGTCGGCTTCTCAGTTAACAGGTGTGAGGATTTGCCAAATCCAACAACCGAAGTGAGCAATGGTTTATCCTTATGCCGTTTGAAGGCAGGATTTTTAGAAGCTTCAATAACTCCCAATTCATCGTAGATGTCGTAAAAACGTGAAAGGATTTTTTTGCGTTCTTTTCGGAGACTTCCCGATTGATCAAAAAGCCAAACTACCAAGGTTGGCTGCAGTTCAACGGATGTCATGATCTCGTGTGTGATGCGATCAAGGGCTCCCACAGCGCCTGTTGTGCCGACACTACTATCCCCCTGAACAGGCCACTCATCCGATAATTCTGTACCTTCTGATACGGCATCGGCATCAATGNCCAAACGTTCGCCGTAATCGGTAATCACCTCTGGTTCAAAAATTACCAGAGATTGGTCTGCAACCACTAAAGAAGCGGAACTCGCCGCATCGTCACCGTTNTGACTGAGAGCACCAATTNCGTCGAACGGATGCTGGGTAGATAAAAATTCTTGTGGTAGAGGTTCCTCTTCTAAAAGATCTGCAATCTGGTAAGAGAGGTCCAATTCTTCCTGCTTCTCTGGCAAAACAAACGATGCTATGGCCAAAAAAACTAACAAGAGAACATGGAAACCAAAACTTGTGGTCCANGCAGTAATATCCGCTCCCCACGACTGCCTACTTTCCGTAGGTTCTGGGTCTGNAGGTTGCGACTTCTTGTTTTCGTGAGACATCATTGCGCTTTTTCTGTTCCTGTGAAAAGCGAACCTGTCATGTCATACTGTGTAGAAAATCCACCTT
Source organism: Planctomycetaceae bacterium (assembly GCA_002713555.1). Next base: position 17,640 of record PATG01000096.1, on the reverse strand, counting down.
CATTGTTAACGATTGGGGTGTGTGAGGCAAGCTTTGAAAAGCTGCGACTCAGGGGCCTTGACGTGAAAATTCAGGGAAAAACGCACTGACAGCAGCGAAAAAGGATGGAATCTAATCCGGTCTTTGCAAGACACAAAGAGATTTTTCATTGAAGTGTTTTTTTCCGAAATTCAGCCGTACGACTTTGCGCATAAACTCTTAAGCTGGCCAGAAAGACACGACCGAAACAGGTCACCGCTTGATTTCTTCTGTATCACTGTATGCCTTCCAGACATCAGGAGGCTATGATAGAGGGGGCAAGGGATATTCGGCATGTTTTCCCCTACTGGACGATCTTACTGGGAGCAACCGTTGGCTTCTTTGAAACTTATTAACAGATTGATTAAAAACCCGGACAAATACTGGCGCTGCTGTCTGAATCTGATAGGTTGCGTATTTCTTATAGTTGCATCCAACCCATTGGCCTGCGCACAATCCGCAAAATTTGCTGAGCCTGAAGATGTCAAACTAACGACTAAAGATGGCGTTCACTTGAGGGCTACCTACTATGCCAGCAGCAAAGGTAAGAAGGCTATTCCTGTAGTCATGCTGCACGATTACAAAGAGAGCCGTGCCCTGTTTCATAGCCTGGCAAAATCGATTCAGCATCCTAAAGATCCTAAACAGGACTCCCATGCCGTATTGACAGTCGATTTGCGTGGACATGGAGACAGCACGGTTGCTGAGAATGACTATCAAGGAAGAAGAGTTGAAATCGAAGTCGATCGGCTTAAAACGCAAGACTTTCGTAATATGGTATTGTTCGACATGGAAGCAATCCGCAAATTTCTAGTTACCAAAAATGATGCGGGAGAGCTCAATCTGAATAAGCTCTGCCTCCTGGGCTCCGGCCTGGGAGCCAATGTTGCTGTAAGTTGGTCCGCTGTCGATTGGAGTGCNCCTGAGTTACCTCGTATCAAACAAGGCCAAGACGTAAAAGGATTGATCCTGGCTTCACCACGGCTTAACTCGCATGGTCTGGCACTCATAAAACCGCTCCGGCATCCGGATGTGCAACGCGAAATCTCGTTTTTTGTAGTCTATGGCGATGGAAATGCAAAAGCCAAAAAAGACGCGAAAACNATGTACAAGAACCTGGAAAAGTATCATCGGCCCGTTCGTGGAAAATTCCCCGAGTTGATTTCCTTGCCTCACCCTACGGAATTGCAAGGGACCAAACTATTCACAGACCCACAGTTCAAGATGCTTCCACGCATCCAACTATACCTCAAAGCCCACTTGACCGAGCAGGAATACGAGTGGTCGAAACGCAGACTCCANNGACCTTAACAAGTTCTCGGCTTGTANTTAGNATGGCTACCGAGAAGTGAATTGGGGCAGATAGTAGAACGCCCCTTCTGGGAGTATTGTGGACTCCAGCCAAGAAAAGAATACTGAACGAACTACGATTTTCTAAGAGATTTACTTTTTGCCAGGGACCTTACCCCATTGAGTCATACAGATCCACCGACTGAGTTGTCTGCAGGTGCTCGGCTGCGAGCAGCCATGGACGCGGAACGGCCCCTCCAGATTGTTGGGACGATTAACCCATTTTGCGCTCTACTTGCTGAACGTGCCGGCTTTCGCGCTATCTATTTGTCAGGTGCAGGCGTTGCGAACGCCACACTGGGACTACCCGATCTGGGTGTCATTAGTCCCAACGACGTTGTGGCTGAGGCGGCTAAGATTACTGCTGCTACTTCCCTGCCTTTGCTCGTGGATTGCGATGCTGGCTGGGGAAGCGAGTTGACTATCCAGAGAGTCATCCGAGACCTCTGCCGTGTTGGTGTTGCTGGCGTTCACATCGAGGACCAAATCAGTACAAAACGTTGTGGCCATCGACCCGGTAAACGGCTGGTGGATCGTGAAGAAATGGGGGCACGTATTTCAGCAGCAGTCCAAGCGCGGACAGATCCCAGCTTTTTAATCATGGCGCGAACGGACGCCTATGGAGTTACGGGTCTGGAAGACGCCTTGGAGCGCTCCCAATATTATATTTCGGTTGGTGCGGACGCTATTTTTGCCGAGGCGATGACAGACATCGCCGAATACAAAACCTTCACCCAATCTCTCCAGGTACCTGTCCTGGCAAATATGACTGAATTTGGCAAAACTCCCCTGTTTGATCGGGAACAATTGCACAACGCAGGAGTGGCGATCGTGTTGTACCCACTCTCGGCATTTCGAGCTATGAATGCGGCAGCCACTCACGTGTATTCCACCATCCGTGAACAGGGATCCCAACGTGCTGTATTATCTTCTATGCAAACTCGGGATGAACTCTACCAGATACTTGGTTACTACGAGCAGGAAAGCAATTTGAATTCGGTACAATCAGACGAATAGTCAGGAAGCACCGTATGAGCACCGGAATAAAACCGCAGGGACTTGCCGGCGTCGTGGCAGGCCGCACGGCACTAAGCACTGTAGGCAAAGCGGGTGAAGGACTAACTTACCGAGGTTACGATATTGAACAGTTGGCTGAACTTTCTTGCTTCGAGGAGGTAGCCTATCTTTTGCTCTACGGAGAATTACCAAAGAAGCATGAATTGGACGGATTTCGAAATCGCTTGCTGGCGAAGCGTTGCATTCCTGGCAAACTTCGCGAAATCTTAGAACGGCTACCCGCAACCGCACATCCGATGGATGTGCTCCGCACCGGTTGTTCGGCACTCGGCTGCCTGGAACCGGAGTCCGACGATAATACTTCCGAACGGCACGCTGCAGAACGTCTCCTGGCGACGTTTCCAGCCATGCTGATGATCTGGTACCATCACGCACACAACTCGAAACAGATTGATACCGAGTCCACCCAAGAGTCGATTGCTGGCCATTTTCTTGACTTATTGCATGGATCATCTCCAAGTGACGATCACCGGCGAGCCCTTGATGTTTCGTTGATACTTTATGCTGAACATGAGTTTAATGCTTCTACTTTTACGGCCAGGATTTGTACTTCGACACTCTCTGATTTTTACTCGGCAATTTCTGCTGCCATTGGTACGCTAAGGGGACCTCTCCATGGAGGAGCCAATGAGGCCGCCATGGCGTTGATCCAGCAGTTTTCTTCTCCAGACGATGCCGAACAGGGCATTTTGCAAGCATTGGCCCACAAAGAAAAGATTATGGGTTTCGGACATCGAGTCTACCGAGACCGGGATCCTCGTTCCGACATCATTCAGAAATGGGCGGTCCGTTTGGGCAAAGAAATCGGAGACAAAATACTTTACCCAGTCTCACAACGAATTGATGAGGTGATGTCGCGAGAGAAGAAATTGTTTCCGAACCTCGATTTCTACAGTGCTTCGGCCTACCATTTTCTAGGTATCCCTACGAATCTGTTTACGCCGATTTTTGTTTTTGCCAGAACGGCTGGCTGGGGGGCACACATCTTCGAACAACGGGCCGACAATCGACTCATTCGTCCGAGTGCCGACTATATTGGACCAGATTCCAGGCCTTACTTGACGATTGATAAGCGATGAGTGAGCCTCAAGTTTCCTACGACGACCTATTCCGTAGAATTGCTGACTATGCCCTGTGCGACGAAGTGGGCTCCACAGAAGCTTTCGCGACCGCACGCCTTTGCCTGGCCGACAGCATCGGATGTGCCTTGCAGGCTTTACGCTATCCGGCCTGCAGCAAATTGATTGGACCGGTTGTACCAGGAGCATCCCTGCAAGACGGAGTGCATGTACCAGGGACTTCTTTGCAAATAGATCCCGTTCAAGCTGCTTTCTGCATCGGAACGACCATCCGCTGGCTCGATTACAATGACACCTGGCTGGCAGCAGAGTGGGGACATCCGTCCGACAATTTTGGCGCCATTCTCGCATGTGCCGATTACTGCTCACCTGAGCGAACAGGAACGGGGCCCTACCGAATACGTGATGTGCTGCAAGCTGCCATCAAAGCCTACGAGATCCAGGGAATATTGGCTCTTGAAAACAGCTTCAATTCTGTGGGTCTGGATCATGTGCTGCTTGTCCGGGTGGCATCCACGGCCGTTGCCACGGCACTTTTGGGCGGCACTCGGGAACAGGTGGTCAATGCGGTAAGCAACGCCTGGATCGACGGCGGAGCCCTGCGCACCTACCGTCATGCACCCAATACAGGATCCCGAAAAAGCTGGGCAGCCGGTGATGCAACGAGCCGCGCAGTTCGTCTGGCCTTGATCACGCTCTCTGGAGAGATGGGTTATCCCGGAGCATTGTCCACACCGCGTTGGGGTTTTCAGGACGTACTCTTTGGCAGCAAAAGCGTCACGCTAGCCCGTCCGCTGGAATGTTATGTCATGGAGAATATCCTCTTTAAGGTCCGCTTTCCCGCTGAGTTCCACGCACAGACCGCCGTAGAAGCGGCCATCCAATTGCACCCTCAGATCAAGGATCAGCTCACGAATATTGCATCCATCCACGTAGAGACCCAGGAAGCCGCAATCCGGATCATCACCAAGTCAGGGCCGCTCAGGAACCCGGCTGATCGCGACCACTGCTTGCAATATATGATCGCTGTGCCGCTACTGCACGGCACGCTGCATGCGGATCATTACGAAGACAAGGCTGCCTCCGACCCACGGGTAGACGCCCTGCGCGAGAGAATAAGCGTTATCGAAAACAAGGACTTTTCACGCGACTATCTCGACCCCGACAAACGCTCTATCCCCAATGCTATCCAAATATATTTCCAAGATGGGTCCTCGACCGATCGTGTTCTAGTGGAATACCCAATAGGCCACCGGCGGCGGCGTGCCGAAGCAATCCCCCTACTTCATAAAAAATTTGTCCAAAGTCTCCAGTCTGCGTACCGTGAGTCCCAATCTGCCAAAGTTTTAGAACTCTTCGATTCTCCCAATCAATTGGATGACTGCACGGTTACGGACCTCATGGACCTGCTGAGCACTGAAGCGTAATGCGATGGGGTTTGCTGAGAACAATAAATACTTCCAATTGCTGGTCCCATCGGATTGTAGCCGGATCCGCCGTTAATTCGGGGGCGTACAGCACGCCAGCCAACTGGCAGGATCCAGAAGTCTGGCGACATCTGCAGCGGTAGGAATGGTTGCGGGATGCGGGTTGCGGGAAGCAACTGAGGCCGCCGACCGGTAGAGAGGAATCAAGGCCGAAGGCGGTAGTTGAAAGCTCCGAAGGCGGTAGTTGAATACTCGGGATGCGAGATAGACATAACAGGTAGCCTGACCCGCATCTCGCATCTGAATTTGCTAGCAGCTTGAGCAGCGTGGAGAACGCTACGGAAAAAATCAGATGGACTCTAGCGGAACACCCGATTGTGGCTAGCTCTAGATGCCGTTTTAGTCCAACATGCGTCCGGGCGCTACAGGGACTCGTAATTCTGCATGGATGGGCAATTGATGAGGGTTCACGAGCTTTTGGCGATTCATGTCAAAAATCTCCAGCGCACGTGTGGTGTCTCCCAGATAACGATCTGCCAGTTTTTCGAGCGTGTCACCATCCTGGACAATGTGAATGACCTCGCGAGGCCACTTCGAATCCTGTTCTGCTGGATTTTCAACCGTTTGGTAAGCCGGCCGTAGGTCTGGCGGAGGGGAGGGGACGGCTGTCCTAGGCCCCGTAGTGGGTCGCCCAGGTGTCAAAGGTCGCTTACTCGTAGGACCAACAGGATTGCCAATCGCCGGATGGTTCACTAAGTCAAAACTAGTGGTAGGAGCAACAGGGGAATGGGTTGCTGCCATGCGTCTGGGGTCCCCCGTTGGATTCGATTGGGTAACCAATGGCCGTTTGGATAAATCCTGGGTACGCTGCGTCCCTTGGTGTGATGCCGTACGTTGTCCGCTATGCTGATGCTCCGATTGCAACGGGTTGGCGGTCTTGCGAAATGGCAACGCCAGCACGATCCCCGTGACTAGTATCAATCCAACAATCAACAGTTTTTTTACCCGGCTCAATTCTTTCTCCTGCTCTCGATCGTGGAGTCCGCAGAGAACATCCCCTATCTCAAGCTTCGGCAGCAAAGAATCCAGCTGTTGAGCCCTTCAGCGAAGAAGCCGAATCACGCAATCCCAGGGGTGGCAGTCGGTGGAATGGGGTAAAATGTAGCAACCATGACGATTGACCGTATGCTGGTAGCGGGATCCTGCAACCGTTGCATTGATCCGCAAAAGGCGCTTCTACCTGCGCTGGAAATACTGAGATTGCCAGCCAAAACCCTGGCGCAGCCTGCGACAAACGCAAGTTCCACAGCAGATGTGGGCAATCACGGGTTCGGTTAAGCTGGCTTGTTCGCTGCCCCTTGTTGGCGATTACTCATCCACAGCAGCGTGGGCGAGGCAATAAAGATTGAGCTGTAGGTACCTACAACCACGCCAATCACCAGGGAAAATGCAAAGCCGTGGATACCATCACCACCCAGAACATAAAGTAAAATCACAGACAACAGCGTCGTCAGCGAAGTCAGTAACGTTCGAGCCAACGTCTGATTGATGCTCGTGTTGATAATATCTCGCGTTAGATTTGGGCTCTTCCCTTTGACTTCACGGATACGGTCAAAAACAACAATCGTATCATTGAGTGAATAACCGATGATCGTCAAAAAGGCAGCCACAATAGGCAAACTGATTTGGAATTTTTCGATCAACAGCGCATTGGACAGGCCCGGGATGCTATTCACCACGTAGGCGCTCAAGGCAATCATACCCAGCGTGACCAACACGTCATGTACGAGAGCGACAACCGCGGCCAGACCGTAAACCACTCGTTGGAATCGGAACCAAATATAGGCCACAATACCCAACAAGCTAATCACGATGGCAGCAATCGCCTTGGTTTTCATGTCACCAGCCACACGTCCACCAATCTTGTTTGCCAGTGGAAATACAGGCTGATTGCTGGCCGCCATCTCCAGATGAGAAAAGACCTCACGCGCCTGGTCTTCTGCAAGTGCTAACTTGACCTGCCATTGAGGCAATCGAAGAGCGCTGCCGTAAACGTAATCCGGATGCGATACCTCTTGTGCCACATCGCCATGATTTGTTGCCTCCAATGCATCTTGTACCAATTGAACAACCGCATCGTATCCAATCAGAACCTTTTTCTTTTTTTCTACACTTCCTATCTGAAATTTAACTTGCGCCGAAGTACCGCCGACAAAAGGATCGGCATAATTTGTTGAAGAACTTTCTTCATTCTTCATTTCTTCCGCAAGTGCATTACTACCCGCTTCTTCTTCAACGGATTCCTCCGAAACGGCATCTTCTGCCGACCCTGTATTCGTTCCAGAATCCTCTGACACTGCGTCTTGGGACTCAGTGTCTTGGGATTCAGCGTCTTCCTGGAAATTCACAAGTGTCACTTGTGCTTTCTGGTCGCGTTGGTCGGGTGTTGCAGATAATAAAGCTTCCACCCGGGGTCCGGGGGTCGGAATGCGGTAAGCGCTGGTGGCATCTGACAAAGCCTGGATATCGGAAGTCTTAATCCTATAGGTTTCTAAACGCTCTCCAAAAGTTTCAGCCAGGAGTTCTTGTAATCTTGTGACGTTCTGCTCAACACAACTGACCGTGTATCGTGTATTGGACTTCTCAACTTCGACCAAAGAGAGGTTCTTTTCGGCAAGCTCAGGCTGTTGGTCCAGCAAATCTTTGACTTCCGAAAAAGCCATTTTTTGGTCCTCTTTGAGAACCATCTGAACCGAACTACCGCCCGTGAAGTCAATATTCAGCAAATCAGAGCCGCGATCTGCTACTGCTGCCAGGCCCACTCCAATGATTGCCATCGAAATGATTGACGTAATGAGCCGTTTGCCCAGGAAGTTGATATTGGTCTTACCCACGATCTGGGTCATACCCAATTCTTTGATACCCCGAGCTTTTTCGGCCACATCAAACACGATGCGCGAGAGGAAGATTGCCGAATACATACTCATGAGAATACCGATAATTAATGTCACCCCGAAACCCTTGACGTTATCGGGAGCAATTTTGTAAATCACCATAGCCGTGATGAGCGTCGTGACATTGGCATCGACAATGGTTTGGGTTGCCCGGCCAAAACCATTCCGGATCGCCATCCGGAGGGCGGCACCCCGTTTGCGCTCTTCACGGATACGCTCAAAAATCAAGACATTGGCATCGACCGACATACCAATGGTGAGCACCAAACCCGCCAAGCCCGGTAGTGTAAAAGCGGCTTTTAGCAGCACCATCAATCCCAAGATCAATAACAGGTTGGATGCCAAANCCAGGCAGGCTACCAAGCCTGCAAAGCGGTAATAAATCAGCATGAACACCATCACCGCCGCCAGCGAATAAAGTATCGCCTGCTTACCTTTGACAACCGTTTCGGCACCCAGCGTGGGGCTGATAGTTTCGCGACTGATCGGTTCCTTACTGAGTTGGGTCGGCAAGCTANCGGCACGCAAAATATCGACGATAAAATCAACCCCATCCTGGCCCATATTCCCACTGATCTCGCCCTTGCTTCGAATTCTTTCGTTGATCGTGGGTGCCGAAATTAAATTGTTGTCGAGTACGATACCCAGATGGTATTTTCGGCCCGATGCGTTGGGAGTGTGTCTCCCAGTTAGCTGGCCAAAGAGCGAAGATCCACGCGCGTTGAATTCGAAGGACACGCTGGGGCGACCGTTACGATCAATGCTAGATTTGGCAGAATCAAGATGCTTGCCAATGACATTCAACCCATCGTCGTATAAAACCAGAGCATGGGGAATCTGGCCTACCATCCGTTTCACCAAACCGTCTGACTCATCTTCTACTGGACCAAACTCATCCAGGTTGTAAGGCATCCAGCGGGCAATTTCTTCTCCGTCCTCATGCAGACTTTTTATTCCGGGAGGCAGCTTTTTGGCTTTGTCAATAATCGCTTCATGCTCCCGGAAGACAGGTGAAGCGGTGATACGAAATTCCAGGATNCCAGCCGTGTATATATTGCGTTCGATGTACGCTAGATCATCTTTGCCGACGCGCGGTATAATGATCTCTATCTGCTGATCCCCATACTTGCGAATCGTCACCTCTTTGGTGCCGCTCGGATCGACACGTTTTGCGAGTGCTGTAATAGTGCGGTCAATCAGCTCATCGATCTCGGCGCGTGTCTTGCCNTCAAGATTGACAGCCGCGTGATCGAGTTCAAAAATAATCGTACTGCCGCCGCTCAGATCCGGGCCAAATTTAAGTTCTCCCTTGTAGTAGATAACCGCAGCAGCAACGAGTGTGCCGATGGCCACGGTGAATTTCCAGCCATGATCGGGCATCCGAAACGAGTTGGAGAGAAACCTTCCCACGATAATAGGCCCAATAAAAACGGCCAGTACTAATGCCAGCGTGGCAAATTCAGCGAACGCCGATCCGTTAGGGGCTTTTTCCTCGCCGGCATCCGTTTCGCCCGCAGCCGTTTCTCCAGCACCTGCCTCCACGTCTCTCTCGACCTCTTCCTCCGTGGGTGCCGTGAGGGTAGTCGATTGCTCACTATCCTCATACGACTCTTGGGCTGTAGCCAGAGCACCACTCATCATACCCAGGAGCAGCAATCCAACGAATGTCATTCGCCCAGCCCAATAACGAACGGTCGCGAATCCAATAGTATCTACCAAGCTCTTCATCTTAAATTACCTGTCTGATTGTCTTTTTATACTGTTGTTTATTGGCTTGATGTTTTTTGCCTGCCTCAATCTAATTGCATTACGTTTTTGCTTTTTCATTCTTGTCGTCATCGGTCACCACGCGCGAGATGGCAGAAGTACCTACTCGGATTTTAGCCCCCGTCGATTCGTCAACACGCAGGGTTACTTCGTCACGGTCGCGCTGCACGTTGGTCACGACACCAAGAATTCCTCCAATGGTGACGACACGATCCTTTTCTTTCAGATTGTCGACCATCGAGCGGAATGATTGTTCTTTGTTTTTTTGTGGCTTGAGGATCATAAAGTAGAACAACACCATGATCACGATCAAAGGCACCATCATGCTACCCAGACCACCTGGAGCCGGTTGGGTATCTTCTGCAAGTAAAATTAAACTGAGATTGAATTCGAGCACTTTATCTTCCAACTGATAGAGTTTTCCTGACAGTTCACCTATCAGGTTTCGTTAAGGACATCTGCCGGGCTATTGTTAGTTACTCTTGGAGCGCAACCAAAGAATCATCCCATTTTTGCACAAGCGACACACCTGCTGCCACAGGCAACCATCTTGCAGAAGTTAAGCTTTGCCCATCTTCCAAAACGTTGGAAATTTGGACGTTAGCCCGGATATTTCATGCATTTTGTCGCGAGGCAGCCTAAGTCCTTTCCTGGCCGCGTTATGCTTCGACTCGCAATCCTCGACGTGTCACAAACACGCCTCCGGTTGCAAGTCTCGCATGCCTTGCCAGTAAACGACTTAGGCTGCCGGAGTAGGAACGGATGAAATATTCGGGCTAGAGAGGAAACATCATAAATCGAAGCGTCATAAGGGACAAGGGCGTTCGTGAGAAGGACCCCCAAAGCGGGAAACAAGATACAAGAATACCCGACTGATGTGTCAGAGTCGGGGCGTTGGGTGTGGGGCATGATTCATGGCCAAACGGGGCCACCCCGATTCTTACCGTTGAACTCCGGATTTAGCCCAACAACGCAGCTTTTCTTCCCGAAAGGCTGTGAATGTACCCTGCTCGATTGCACGACGGATATCTGCCATCAGCCGCTGGTAGTAGGTCAGATTGTGGAGCGATGCCAAAATGGGCCCCAACATCTCTTTGGACTGAAATAGGTGCCTCAGATAACCGCGGCTATGTCGGCAAGCCAGGCAAGGGCAGCTGGCTTCCAGTGGTCGCTCGTCGTGCTCATGAATTGCATTTTTGAGACGCACTGGGCCCTCATCGGTAAATACCATGGCATTTCGACCATTTCTTGTAGGCATCACACAATCAAACATATCGACGCCCCGAGCGACGCATTCCAGGAGGTCCTCAGGCCGACCCACACCCATCAGATACCGAGGGCGATTGCCAGGCAATTCGGGCACAGTAACATCAAGAGTGCGATACATATCCGCAGGTGCTTCCCCCACGCTCAGGCCACCAATGGCATAGCCGGCAAAATCCATCTTGACCAATTCACGCGCAGATTGACGACGAAGCTCCTCATCCAGGCCACCCTGAACAATGGCCAGCAGCATTTGATCTTTGCGCTGGGCTGCCGCTTGACAACGGTCTGCCCAGCGGACGCTCCGCCAAGTTGCTTCTGTTACGACAGCCGGATCATTGGGAAGCTCAACTACATGGTCGAAGGCCATGATGATATCGCTACCCAGTTTTTCCTGGATCGCGATTGATCGTTCTGGAGTAAGTTCGAGAAGAGTCCCATCAATGTGCGATCTAAAAGTAACACCTTGCTCCGTGATTTTGGCGCGATCTGCCAGACTAAATACCTGAAAGCCACCACTATCAGTAAGGATTGGCCCAGACCAACCCATAAACTTATGGAGCTCACCCAGGGCTGATACCGTCTCTTCTCCTGGTCGAAGCGCCAGATGGTAAGTATTGGCCAGCACAATCTGTGCGACAGTCTGCACCACCCGCTCGATATCCAGGCCCTTCACTGTACCCAGAGTACCAACAGGCATAAACGTTGGCAGATCAACCGATCCACGCGGAGTATGCAAAGTCGCCCGCCGCGCTGCCGATCCAGCATCCGTTGCTAGCAACTCAAAGCCAAAGGATTGCGAATGCGTATTCAATTTGGCAACCCGCTATCCCAGTGCCAATCAGTCTCCACGCAGTTTCATGCCTGCTTCGGTGAGCTTCTCACGAACTTCGTTGAGGCTCGTCACGCCAAAGTTCTTGCACTCCAGCAAATCGTCACCCGTGCAACGCAACAGTTCACCGATTGTCGAGAGGCCCAACCGGACCATGCATTTGCGCGCCCGAACCGAGAGATTCAAGTCTGCGATTGGTCGATCCAAGAGTGCCCGCTCATCATCACTGAGTGATGTCTGATCGTAGACGGGCTCTTCTTCACGCCATTTGTTGGCAAACTGTCCCAGTTCCAACCCCTTGGATAAGAGCATTTCGCGAATCTCGACCAGCGAGGTCTCGCCAAAATTCTTACTGGAGAGTAACTCCTGCTCTGAGGTTTCGGTAAGATCACCAAGCGTCATGATTCCCATTTTTTCCAGGCAGTTGCGGCTGCGAACCGAAAGTTCGAAATCCGTTACTGGTACACTAAGAATCTGTGTCATCCGCTCCTGTCGGCGACGGGCATCTTCGTCATAGTACATGTCGCGCGAGGCATCGGCATCCTTGAAAAACAGCCGTGCACGAGGGTGATCTGGATACACTTCCAAAACCCGCTGGTAACATTGTTTGGAACGCTCAAAATGTTCCAGGTCCTCGTACAGCAGACCCAAATTCAAAAGCGTCCCCACATGGACCGGAAACTGGGCGGCAGCTCGTTCGTAAAGCTGACGGGCATATTCGTCGTTACCGTACCGGTCATTTTCGAGTGCCAGGCCAAAGAGTGCGCCTGCATGCGTATCATCGGCTTCAACAGCACGTTCCAGCAAAGCGACGACTTCTGTAGAATTGCCACCCATTGCCGAAATCGTTGCCGAACGCTGATACAAGTATTCACTCGTTTGCTCCACAGCCCCCGAAAGACTATCGAGCAAAGTCAGGGCNCCCTGAATATCTCCCGTGTAGCGTTTCGCTTCTGCTTGTGCGAGGGCGACATCATCCCGGTTGTATCCAGCTCGCTCTGCCGATTCGTAAGCCGTAAGTGCTTCGCTGTATTTGTCGAGAGCCAGATAGGCTTTGCCCAAGTAAAAGTGCGTTAAGGCACCGCCATCAGCGTTGGTCAAAGTCTGCACCGAGTCCGAATAGCGACCCAACAAATACTGGCATACTCCCANACGGGCTGAAGCCGCAGGCGTACGTTCGGCCTGTTGCTGCATCTCGCCCACGGCATCACGCAGTGAACGAAAATTACTGTACTCCGTCGAAATTGAATTCACAATCTGGTGAATTTCATTTGGACCAAACGTACTGTTAGTGAGAACTATTTGTCTGAGATCAACTTCAACAACTTGCGACATGGGGAGCCAACTCCTGCAAGAACCGAAATAGGAATTACGGAACGGGTAAGTTAATATGCGAAACGTTTAACGGAATTCAGTGAATCTGCCAGTATTTGTCATCTAGATCTTCTTGCCTTCCAGACCTATGCCAGCGGAACGATCAGCCAGCAAGATCTATCCTGTTCAGGCCTGGGCGCAGCACAAGAGCCAGCGGTGGGATTCGAACCCACAACATCCGCATTACGAATGCGGTGCTCTGCCAATTGAAGCTACGCTGGCGAGCCTGTTGGTAGCCACGTAGATTACCCCATTTATGCTGGTGGGACAATGCCCAGCCACGTTCGTGTCGGCAGATCCTGCCAAATGACAGCGTAATAGCCACTCTGCCAGATCGTGGTCGCATACTCACTCAGCCTATGGATCGCATAGAATGGAGGTCCACAAGCGGACTGCGACTCTTCAAAAACGCAGTACCGCTAAGCCCCTTCCCTGGTACAATTGCAACGTCCTGTTGGCGTAATACCTATCGACCAAAACGACTTTTCACGGCTTGCACTAATGAGTCACCTGGATTCCTTCATGCTGACAAGAACTTCTAGGCGCTTTATCTTTGTGCTTTTCGTTATGCTGGGGGGCACCCATTGAAGGATTCGCTGATGCCTCCCGGCCCGCTCCTATCCAAATCAAGAAATACGGTGGCGAACTCAACATTCCAGAGGTGCCCCGCGATGATGTCCTTTTGAAACTTACCTAAGGCAGACCTATGGAAACTAAAAAAATAGTGGTAGTAGATGGGTGCACCCTCAATCCGGGAGATTTAAGCTGGGAGCCTTTGCAGGCGCTTGGCGATTGCACGATACATGATCGATCACGCCCTGAAGAGGTTTTGCCGCGTGCGGAGAATGCGGAAATTGTTCTGACGAATAAAGTCGTACTATCACACGATATCATCGATTCACTACCTAAATTGCAATACATTGGGGTACTCGCAACAGGTTACAACATTGTTGATATTGATGCTGCGCGCAACCGAAATATCCCGGTTACGAATATTCCAACCTACGGTACTTTGTCCGTAGCACAAATGGTTTTTGCGCACTTGCTCAATCTCACCCAACGTGCCAGCGATCATAGCCGTGCAGTCGTGGATCAGCGCTGGGCCAATGCTAAGGATTTTTGTTTTTGGGACTATCCTCTTATCGAGTTAGATGGCTTGACCATGGGCATCGTGGGCCTAGGGCAAATTGGGCAAGCCACTGCCCGTTTGGCCAATGCATTTGGCATGCGGGTGATTGCTTCCAGTCAATCCGAAATCACGGGTTCCGACACCATCACTCCCGTATCCCTGGATACTCTCTTCCAGGAGAGCGATGTGGTAAGTTTGCATTGCCCCTTAACAGCTGAAACCGAAAAAATGGTCAACGGCGAACGTTTAGAGCAAATGAAAAGTACCGCTTTTTTGATCAATACGAGTCGCGGTCCTCTGATCGATGAATTGGCACTGGCCGAAGCGCTCACCGCCGGGAAAATTGCTGGCGCTGGCCTGGATGTTCTTGCTACCGAACCACCTCCGGCAGACCATCCGCTCGTGGGAGTTGAGAATTGCATTATCACACCGCACATCGCCTGGGCTACGCGCAGTGCACGTAGCCGTCTACTCGCTACGGCCGTAGAAAATTTGGCTGCTTTCCTGTCAGGTGAGCCGAGAAACGTTGTCTGGTAGGCTACGGAGTGAAGTGACAAGAAACTAGTCTTAGTGGCCAACACGACAAGAGCCACGCGCATAGGTGCTTCTCAGTATTATGTGCATTCGTATCTGGCATGCGATACCATGGCAAGAATAGTCCTTACCATGACAACCAGGGTAGGAAAAATCTGAATTGGCTCAACTCCACGAAGACCTTACCCCAACTACTATAGAGAATCTGTTCTAGAAATTCCCTTGGCCCCGACAAGGAATTCGCATCATGAATTACCCAGCAATACGATCATGTTCAATTCGCTTTCCGTTTTAGCCAGCGCAGTTTGCTTGCTCATCACAGCTTCCTCTTGGCTCTCTGCTGGCAGAGCCCTGGCACAATAAGAAGTGACGCTACGTTCTGGTACGATCATTGTGGGCGAAGTTGAAATGGCTGGTGACAAAGTCGCGATCATGATTAACGGAACACAAATCAAAATCCCTCTTGAGATTGCCGCGATCACTCCCGCCAATGTTGAGAACAATCTACATTCACAACGGATTCTCTTGACCGCCTTGGAACCCGTCTGCTCAATCAAGACAGTCAAACAAAAAGCATGTCGAAATCGACAAATAATCCCGTACAGTTTTAATATAGAGCCTATTTATACGACGACCGTCTTGCCTGGCACGGGCACGGGGTATCTGCCTTCAGCGTCTGGAAGCACAGGTGGATCTGCCTTGAAATCGTATTCCCTGGGTGACAGATCAATCTCTGAGTTGATTGCCTCATCCCACGAGATCACTTTCCCCGAATAGGTGGCCATCCGGCCTAGAATGGAAGTCATGGTGCTTTTTGCGCCATATTCGACTTCGTTGTAAGCGTCACCTCGGCGAATCGCGGCAAACAAGTGGTCGTGTTCGAGTTGGTAGGGATCCACTTTGTCCCCCTGGTATTTCCAATTTCCTGAGCTGCTTTCGATAAGCTTGCCACCCACATGCGATTTTCCAGACGAGCCCGCTGCGTATTCTGTGACCCGGTTCGACGAACCATTGATGTGGCGACATTGGCTCAGCATCGTGGTGCCATCTGCATACGTGTACTCAACACAATGATGGTCATAGATCTGGCCATGATCCTTACCCTTACGTACCTGACGACCTCCCATGCCATTTGCTGAGATCGGAAAGGCAGCTTTGAGCCAGTTGCTCACGTCAATATTATGGATATGTTGCTCCACAATGTGATCGCCACAAAGCCAATTGAAGTAGTACCAGTTGTTCACCTGGTACTCCATTTCGGTCGGCTTATGGCCATTCGCCTTTTCAAAATCAGAGCGAGTACGAACCCAAACTCCTCCTGAATTCCAATAGACGCGCGTGAGCAGAATGTCACCGATCGCACCCTCTTGCAATCGTTGGATGGTCTCGATGTAGCCTGGATCGTGTCTTCGCTGAAGACCCACACCTACGGCCAGTCCTCTGGCTTTGGCTGCCTTACCAGCAGCAAGCACTTTGCGAATGCCCACGGCATCCACGGCGACAGGTTTTTCCATAAAGACGTGTTTATTTGCCGCGATTGCTGCCTCGAATTGCGGAGGTCGAAAACCGGGAGGTGTGGTTAGCAGGACCACGTCCACCCCACTGTCGATGGCCTTTTGATAAGCATCGAATCCTGCAAATTGACGTTCTGCAGGAACCTGAATACGCTCGGACAACGGCCCCATTTTCGACTCGTCGTATTGATCACCCAAATCACGTTCGATCCGGGGCAGTATCTTTTTGACCTGACTTTCAAATACATCGGCAACTGCCCACAGTGTCACCTTGCCTTCGGTACGCAGGGCCTGCAGTGCCGCACCTCGTCCACGACCACCACATCCAATCAAGGCAATTTTAAGTTGATCGTCTCCAGCCACATGTGCCGAACGGGCCAGGTCTACGCCCGTTGCCATTGCCGCTCCTCCCACCATGAGCGCCGTAGAAGTCTTGACGAAATCACGCCGTGACGTAGAACCGTTTGGTGATGCATTGCTGATCGGATTAGACATAACAAGAAATCTCCATTTATCGAAACTTAAATATTTTGTCGTTGGGTGTTCTCTTCTGCGTCCAAGCAATCATTCTATCATCTTAGCTTCTTCTAATTCCAGGATAGCTACCGGTAGGCGAACATCAGCAGCACTGCGAGCGCCACGGCCTTCGTCCAGCCGATCCGCAACATCTTCACGGATCCGCTCAATATCCGCATCCCAGACTTTTTTCCGCTCCGTTTCATCCATGGATTTCCAGGGGCGAAGTATCCGAAAACCAACGCCCGTCGATTCGTATTCTGTAAACCACCAGGGGCTTTTGGGAAGATTTGGATCCGAAAGGTTCCACTCGGGGTCTGCCGACTTATGACGGGCTGCGCTGCGCAATTGAATAGGCGCATCGAAGTAGCTGCCACCCCGTATAACGCGGGGATAAAGGCGGGTGGGCCAGCGTATCGTATTACTCCCTCCTAGAAGCTTCGTCTTTCCCTTGCGCTTTGGT
Source organism: Planctomycetaceae bacterium (assembly GCA_002713555.1). The sequence goes on along the minus strand of PATG01000096.1, from coordinate 343 downwards.
TCGTCATGGGATCTCAATTCCTGGTAGTGTTGTTCACTGTATTCATCTAAAACCCATTCAGCCGCGTTGCCGTGCATATCATAGAATCCCCAAGGATTTGGCATTTTTGTGCCAACCGCGTGAGTCAATTCGTCTGAGTTGTCTGCATACCAGGCATGATCCTCCAATGCATCTCCTTCGCCGCAGGAGAAAGACGTACGGGTCCCAGCCCGCGCAGCGTATTCCCATTCGGCTTCTGTGGGCAATCGATACTGTTTGTCTGTGATGCCGCTCAACCATTTGGTGTATTGTTTGGCCGCAAATTGGGTCATCGTCACCGCAGGTTTATTTGGTCCTTCGCCCG
>PATG01000095.1 GCA_002713555.1 Planctomycetaceae bacterium | reverse complement strand
AGTGGCTAAATTCTGCAGCACAAACCGCCAGGTTTGGGCAGTACGCTGGTTACGGCTTGCTTCGGCAAAAAGCAAGTAGTGCATTTTTTTGGACGTCATCGTGTGCTGAAGGACAGTCGAAAGTTAAACTGCCAATATTATTACGGGGAGTGAAGTATCGACGCGTCTAATGCTCCGACACTCAGCGGGAAGACCAACCGTGACACGCGTCCATTGCGAGCCGGAACAGAAAACTAATTCTGTCCGCTAGCAATCATCGGCAGACTAAACCTAGTTCCTCCAGTTTATCAAGAGATTATTTTAGAGCCCTGCGCAGAGTTCAAAACCAAGATAGAATTCAGCCGGTTATGGCTATCGCTTCGGATAGAAGACTTGTCATATCTTCTTTCTGCCTGAGGAGTTCAGCATGTTGAGGATGTACAAAAATACGCACCCTTTTAACGTAATCATCGAATTGTTCGCGTGCCAATGTACTGACAACAGGCGAAATTTCGCCCAAAGGTCGGTAGCAATCCTCTTTGCCAAAGTGTACATCCATCTGGAATTCGACTTCCAGTTCTGGAGGTGGAGCATCAAATAGCACCTCTTCTGGCGCAATAGGTTTTGCCAGTGAACGGCTTGCTATTTCGGCAAAATTCGTAGCACAGCGTACCAGCCAGGGGTAGGGTTTGCGTGCCAGGGCCCGGTACAGATCAGGCTCCTCAAACAAGCTAAATTGGGCAACTCGCTTATAAAGAATTCGATGGGATCCAAAGAGGCCGCTTAATAACCCTGCTACAGGCCCCTGCCCTGCAGCATCTTGCATGGCCTCAATCATGGGCCGTTCTGTTAAACAAAAGAGCCATTTGTGATCAAGTGTCTCTTGAATTAAAAAAAACGCCCGCTGAAGCATTGCTGTAGCAGAACGGACAGCATGGTGCCAGTAAACTTCGCTAAACATGACATAACGCGCAAATACCATCATTTCTGCCGCTGTTTTACCCTTGTCCGATATTGCTAATTTTGTGCCCTGTTGGTTGAGACACAAGCTCTGAATTAGGCGTGATTGATCAAAGTTTCGACCATAGGGAACGCCCGCGTGCAGGCTATCACGCATCAAGTAGTCCATCTTATCAACATCAATTGGTCCAGAAAGCAAACTCTGAAGAAGCTTTCCCGTGGGATCCAATAACTTCTCTGACAACATCGAAACAATCTCTACGGGATCCAACTGCCAATCACGTTCCAATAACTGGGCGATCTCTCTTTCGAGTATAAAATGTTTGGCAAATTGTTCATGACTGGGAAGATTATCAAGTCCCATGTCTTCAAGCGGGTGGCAAAACGGCCAGTGTCCCAAATCATGGAGGAGTGCTGTGACTAAAAAACGCTCTGCATCGTGAGGTTCAACCAATGCCACAAATTGTGAGTCTTCACCCAACCTGTCGAGAAACAGTAAAGCCATTCGATAGACACCCAACGAATGCTCAAAACGAGTATGATTGGCAGCAGGATAAACTAATCCCACTAAACCAAGTTGGCTGATACGAGCCAGGCGTCGGAAGGCAGCCGTATCTATGAGTCTTTTCACACGTGGAGTCACTGGGACATCGAGTTCTGGCGGAATACGCAGGATGCCGCGACTACACCGGAGAGCGGCAATTTCGGGAAGTTCAATCATGTTAGCGCCGCTGCATGAAAAGAATTGAGAATACCGATAGATTCAAAGAGGACGCAGAGAATCACGATCACAACGGGTTATCATGGGTTGAACTTTGTGAGATTATTCGCCAGTAAAAAGTGTTGCTTGAGATATCTTAGACCATTCTGCTTTCATCAATGTGTGAATATCCCGTGAATATCAGCCTGATGGAGCAAACCTCTCCTATCCACCTTTTCCATGGCTACCTTCTATTCATAGAGTGCCTTGGAGTCCGATTCATGAACTCACTATCATACCAGGGAGCAATGGCAAACCCATTATAAAGCGCAAACCAACCGCAAAGAGGAAGTATAAAGTGCAGTGAAAGAAGGCAGATCCAATTTCCAAATCAAAGCAAACAAAAGCAGCGAAAGTTCCAACTCCCAGTACCCCCCCCCCCAAACCAATCAATTGAACTGCATTGAGTCCCGTTTCGTAATAGGCTTCGTCCCCAAACACTTGAGAGCCAATGTACATATAAACGCCCCACAATAAAGCGTAGACAAGTCCACATGATAGCGAACGGACCAGGGCGCTGGTCCCTTCATAAACTCCCAGTTCGTCATCGCGAAGAAACGTATAACCTGCATATGCTAATAATGGTCCCAGTAAAACAGCGCCGCCCGCTAAAGCGTAAATCTGGGATTCCCCCAATTCGCTACGGCCCAGCAACCAGGCTATTGCAAGTGCTAGAACTCCTGCACTGACAATTGCAGCTGTCAGGACACCACTGAATTTGGTCTCTTTGCGCTTGATTGGTTTAAGGACAGATCGTCCCTTAGCATCCTTAGCCCCAGCCTCAAGCTCTGGGGCATGAATGATCACTTCGTCGCCCGGCTTGGGTATTTCAATCGGTCCCTTGCATTTCGGACAGGCACCCGTTTTGCCAGCATGTTGATCGCCGACAGTAAATCGTGTGTGACAACTGGGGCAAGTAACTTGAATCGGCATAGTGTTTTAAAGAACCAATGGCAAAAAGTTCTATCCAAAAAACGGGGGGACTTTCATGAAACTCAGGAAGATGGGGATTCTTGAAAAGGCTTTCAGCCTATTCGCATGCACTCTGCCCTGGCAGTTCACAACACTTTACTATTCACACCGTCCGACTACTCACAATGTTTCAGGTCATCTTCGTGAACCGTAGTAAATCCTTTCAGCGATAAGGTTTCTATCGCCATTTCGATATTATCGACCATCAGGGCTACCACGGGGCTTCCGCCTGGACGCGCTAAAAGTGGATAGACTTGTGAAATATTGATCTCCGCCTGCAGAAGGGCCGTACAAACCCGTAACATTGGCTGAGGGCTATCGGGCAATTCCACAGCAATCAGATCCGACTCGACAATCGCCAGTCCGGAACGTTCCAATACTTCGCGTCCTTGTTCGGGATCACTGAGTAAGAACCGAACCACAGCACATTCGGCAGAATCTGAGATTGTCAGGGCTACGATTCGAACATTGCTTCCTTCAAAACGCCGGACCACCTCCAGCAGTTGGCCAACCCGGTTTTCCAAGAAAACTGTAAACTGTCGGATTGAGGGATAATCTCGCCCACGCATCGTCACAAAATCGATACCCGATCCTTCGTTGCCCGAATTGCCATCAGCATGCATGTGAAAACTCCCTTTCATCTTTCCTGAGTACACAACGTAACCCAGGCACCAGTATAGAGTTAATAGCACGAGATTGCAACTTATTTCCTCTTTCTCGCCTGTGCCTGAAGGCCTTGTTCGACTACCATGTGCGGTTCAAGCTTTTGCTAGCCCACGTATTTCATCCGATTCACTCTGGCAGTCTTAGTCCATCCCTGGCTACTTCCGAGTTGCGGCTGCAAACCGCTTTTATCAAAGACGGGCGTGAAGAATTCGCTTGCGCATGGTTATCACATTTGCCTTGGCGAAGGAAAAAAATTGATTTCGTGTGCCGATCATCTGCACTACAATCCGAAAACAAAAATTCCAAACAACCGAATACTAAACACAATGTCCATGCAGCACGAACTGGAAATTGAAGTCCGTTATTACGAAACTGATGGCCAGGGCATCGTGCATCACGCCAACTACTTTCAGTATTTTGAGCTAGCCCGCGTGAAGATGCTTGAAGCGGCCGGTTTTAATTATGCCGAGATTGAAAAAGAAGGCTACCTGCTTGTAGTCCATAGCATCAAGTGCCGCTATCTCTTGCCAGCGCATTTTGGAGACAAGCTACGACTGGTTACCACCTTGGAACGTGTTACCCCAGCCCGAATCGATCACAGTTACAAGGTATTCCGCGAAGACCTTTTGCTAGCCGAGGGTTCCAGCACATTGGCTTGTGTGGACAGCGAAGGCATGGTTCAACGCATACCAGATTACTTTCTGCACCATAACGCAGCGCAGCAATGAGCTAGTACTTATTGCAAGACGTTGTTCTCCAGTGCGTTACGCGAAGTCTTTACGCACCCCAGCTCACAAAAAATCAGAGCACGAAAACAACCCAAAAAACTGGCCTGACATCGACATTCCGTGCCGACGTCAGGCCACTGGGTCTTCAACTCGTTCTCCTACGAGCGGAACTCGCCTCTCTCTGTAAGTGCCGCACCAAGTAAAACCTCTAGAACCAGTTACATATACGTGGTTAAGGGCCAAATTCTTCAGGAAACTTGACACAACAAGGTGGTTTTAAAATGGGTTCTAGGCCACGAGACTCATGGCCTCACTCGACTGAGCAATACCGCTCAGAAATTCTTCGAATATCCTTACGTCAAGGGCCGATGCAGTATCCGCTTCGGGATGGAACTGTGTGCCCATTGCAAACCAATCCGACATGGTACTTTCGATGGCTTCTACGACGCCGTCAGGGCAACGGGCTGTAACTGCAAAACCCGGAGCGACTTCGTCGATTGCCATATGGTGCATGCTATTGACACGCAGTTCTCCGTCACCATAGACGCGATCCATCAACGACCCCTGAGCAAGCTCCAGTGTGTGTCGATGGGCCGGGTCCAATGGATCCTTATGCGGTAAAGCATTCGGCAGATCTTCTGGAATGTGAAGGTACAGATTTCCACCCATGGTCAAATTGAGCAACTGCATGCCTGAACCAATGCCAAACGCTGGTAGCCGTCGCTCCGAAATTTTTCTGGCCAGGCAACGATCAAAAGCTTCTCGACGTGGATCCTGAAGTCGTACTGTTGGGTGCAACATCCAACCATCGCGTCGCGGGTCTAAATCGGCTCCTCCCACCAGGACCACACCGGCCAAATGGTTAAGCACCTCATCTATGTCTTCTTCTGTTTCATAAGGAGGAATGATGACAGGTATACCACCCGCCCCGAGAATCGCGTCGAAATAGTCCGACGCAACAAAGGTGTAAGCCGGGCCATCCCCTTGAGCCGCTCTAAAATCTGCATTCACACCAATCAATGGCTTGGTCATCGCTTCGCACTCCCTTTCAGACGCATAGCCTAGCGCCATCAATGAATCCCTTCAGAGTGGTAAAGCCTCACGATAGATGATCGTCAACTTGTTGTAGTCCACTATCAGATCATAACTCACAGGTAATTGAGCAATGGACTGGCCTCGAATCAAATGGAAACAGCCGTTATGGAAATGGCTGCCAGGATACAAGGATCGTTAATCTGCCGTCCTTGGCATCCTCAGACTCCATAAGAAACAAGGTAATACCAACGCTTCTAACCAGTTTTACCTGACGCCAGTTTAACCTAATGTGAACCAACCCGGACCAACCTTGGCCAGGTTCCTAAACCAACCCCCTACTAGACCAAGCAGTCTGCTACATTCCTGGATTCGCTCTTCACTAGTTTCCAGGAATCGTCCTGCAGACCTGATCTAGAGCACACCTGATCTAGAGCACACCTGATCTAAAACTAAGCAGGGAAAGTTCAAGACTTTTCGGATCGATTTCCCTATCGTTCTGGCCTTCTATAATCTCCTGGGAATTGTTTTGCCGTGTCACTCGGCACGTGAGAGATGCAAGTCAACGGCAAAATTTAGCGAATATGTAAAGTCTGACAAGGGGTTAGCATATCTTGGGCCCGTTTATTTTCGCTAGCACAAGATAAAGTTATTCCAGGGGGTGACCAAATTCCTCAATTCACTGTTTATTTAGGGATCTAGCCCCTTCTTCGGGGACTGTACTTGGCCGAAAACTTTTACACCATCTGCACAACTGAGAACTTCTTCAAAAACTGGGCTCAGGAGGACGAGGCACCCAGTACACTCACCTCACATTGCGATGTCATACCCGATCGTAAATATCGCAGCGTCGATCAGAAGATGGCTCAACCAAGGGCCCAGAAGTGAACCGCTCCGGTGGTAGAGCCACGCCCAAAAGACACCACCAATCGCCACAGCGACCGAAAACAGACCTGTGGCCAGTGAGAAGTATCCAAAAAAGTGCCCCAATACGATCACATGATGAGCCATAAATCCTAAAGCAGAAATCATGATCGCAGCTCGCAAAGTAACCAGCGAATTCAGCTGGCGAAACGCGAACCAGCGCCAGTAGTATTCTTCAAGCAAGGAATGAATCAGACAGTAAAAGGTCCCCATAGCAATGAATTTCCATGTTTGCTCCAGCCCCATGCTGACGATTTTCTCTTGGATGCGCTGCTGCCCCACCAGAAAAAAATCGCTGGACTCCAGAAAAAACCGATAGATGGTCAGGCCCGCAATAAAAACAATCAGGCCAAAGACCCCTCCCAACATCATGCCCCGTGGTAAATTCAAATCAAATTGCAAACGCTGTTTCTGGATCCAGACGACAAAGACAACCGGAAAAGCAAATTGGACGACTTTGGCAATCGAGTAAACCGACTGCTGAATACTCGCTGTAGAATCCTGTGCCCAGATAAAATAAGTCAGTGTCACTAGACTTGGTAATGCCAAGGCAAAAAGCACTGCACACCAATCACGTGCAACGTTCGTACTCCCGGCGGACTCTGTTTGTTCATCCATTGGCTTACTATTCATACTGCCCTGCTGATACTACCCGGAATGCATATACACACTCCCAGGCAATGATTTTCCGGCCAATTGGAGTTAGCTTAGCAGAAAAATCAAGGTTAAAAAAACAACCCCGGTAACTGGATCAATGCCCCCTCTCCTGCCAGCGCAGTTGCCTACCCCGTTTACGGCACCTGAGTCGCCCTGTATTGTGAGTACTAGCCCGCATATTTCATCCTCCAACCCCACTTTCTGATGCAATACCAACGAGCTTATCTCGAATCCTTTGGATACACTTTACCAAAAGAAATCGTCTCAACCGATGAATTGGAACAACGGTTAGCTCCCGTTTACGAGCGACTCCGTTTACCCCACGGACGATTGGAATTAATGACGGGCATTCAAACCCGACGTTTTTTCCCTCCACACACATCTCCCAGTTCGAAGAGTATCCTCAGTGGTGAAAAAGCAATACAGGCCAGTGGGATCGATCGAAAGCATATTGGTGCCTTGGTCCATGGGTCCGTGTGTCGCGATTTTCTTGAGCCCGCAACAGCCTGCGGGGTACACCATGGTTTAAAGCTATCGAGTGATTGCTTGATTCACGATGCTTCTAACGCCTGCTTGGGACTGCTGAGCGGGCTCATTCAAGTGGCAAACATGATAGAGCTGGGCCAAATTCGGGCAGGCCTAGTTGTGGGTACCGAATGCGGAAGGCAATTGGTAGAGAACACGATCGAACGACTCAACACAGACTCCAGTTTGACCCGGCAAGACATCAAGCACCTAATTGCCTCGCTAACCATCGGTTCAGGGAGCGTGGCCATGCTTCTTTGCAATGATGAACTCACCCAAACTGGTAACCGGGTGACTGCTGCCAGTTATCTGGCCCATACCGACCAACATCAGCTATGCCAGAGCGAAGGACTTCAATCCTTCATGCATACCGATAGTGAGCAGCTTATGCATGAAGGTGTTGCAACCGGAGCTGAGACCTTTGCAAAATTCCTTACTGAAACTGGCTGGCCCCCAGAGAAGATTGATAAGACAGTCTGCCATCAAGTTGGAGTTGCCCAGCGTAAATTGCTCTTCGAAACCTTGGAACTGAACCCCAAGATCGATTACACAACGCTAGAAACCTTGGGCAACACGGGCGCAGCCGCTCTTCCATTAACGATGGCTCTCGCACTCGAGAATGGACATATCCTGCCAAAAGACCGTGTCGCCATGTTGGGTATCGGCTCAGGAATAAACTGCCTGATGGTAGGCGTATTGTGGAACTAAGAATTAAGCGTGACGGCCAGGATCACACCAAGCACGACAACAACTCCTATCGTGATACCAATATAAACCCATGGCGAAATGCCATAACTGGGTCCTTTGTAGCCTGGTGGACGCAACGGATTGATCTCACCTGGCTGGGACTTAAAACGCTCAGCAACCCGTTGGGTTTTGGCTTCCTGTTTTTCTAAGGCCTCTTCGATAAGCGACCTGTGTGGGCCATCGGTAACCGTATCGTGAGTTGCTGCCGTTAAATCATCCGTCGTACGGGCAGATTCACTTAATGAAATCGCTTCTTCATCTGGCATATGCTCTTCTTCCAGGGGTGCCAGACCGATTTCTTCATCGTTCTCTTTTGACGCAGGAGGTGACTTCTTCTTCTTTTTGTCTACTTGATGAATCGCACTGCCCGACCCTGATCCTGAACGATCTATGGATTGTGCAAATCGCTGCAAGATTCCGCTCCCCACGCCATCCGAATCTGAATCTGTTGAATTACCGCTATCACCAACATTACGACCTTGATCTTCCAGCCAGGCTGTTAATCGAACGTCTATATCCTGGGCACTCGGATAGCGTTCGTCAGGTGACTTGGCCATCATCTTTTCGCAAATATGAAGCAATGTCGGCGGCACATCAGGACGTTCCTTGAGAATGCTGGGGGCAACCTCCGTCTGATGCTTCATCAAACGCTGTGAAATCGACCCCTCAGGAAATGGGGGATGTCCAGTCAACAAAAAGTAGAGGGTGCAACCCAAGCTATATATATCGGAGCGTGCATCTGCATCATGGCTGTTTAACGCCTGTTCTGGGGCCAAATAATCAGCTGTTCCCAACACGTTTTCGTTATTGTCAAGAGTCAACGAAGCCTCATCATCGGTCATACGCGCTAGCCCCATATCCAATAGCTTGACAACCTTATTCTCATCCAACAGGCAGTTTGCAGGCTTGATATCGCGATGAATCAATCCCATTTCGTGGGCATGCGACAATCCTCGTGCTGCTTGGGCTATATAATCTGCAGCTGCATAAAAGTCGATGGGGCCTTGCTCTTTGACCAAAGCATGCAGGTCCTGCCCTGCCACATATTCCATCACGAGAAAGTGCGTATCCCCTTCTTGGTCAATATCGTAAGCGCGCACGATATTGGGATCATCCAACTTGGCTGCAGCACGCGCTTCAATTCGAAAGCGTTCAAGATAGGTGGAGTCTTCCACACGATTTCGTGGCAATACTTTGATGGCTCGCTGAGCACGCATAAGAATATGCTCTGCAAGATAAACGGTACTCATCCCTCCTTTACCAAGTTGGCCTAGCAACTTGTACTTACCAAGAATAAAACCGCGATGCTTGCCAGCAAGCAATTTTTCGGTCTGCCATTGCGTTAACAGACCTGCCTCGATAAGGATCTCTGCAACCGCTTCGTGACGCTGGGGTAATTCACCATGCGTCTTTCGGTAGCTTACCAAAAATTTTGACAGCTGGTCCTCTTCCACCAGCTGACTACGCTTGACAAGATCAATAAAACTTTGGGCCACAGATTTAGACATTTACAGTTTGTTGGTTTGGGTCTTTCAGGATGACTACTCTCGGTCGATAAGCATGCTGTATCGATAAAGCGAGTTTCGATAAAACGCTTTTCGATAAAAAATGGTAGACCGATAGCCTCGCTACCAAATGGCTTAAGCACCAACGGTAGCCAGATCTCTCTGAAAGAGATGCCTGCCTAGAAAAGTTTTCTCTGTTACACATAGGAGTTATTTGGGTTACCGAATATCCGTGGAGAAATCCGTCGGCAACTGCATTCTCCGCCTCACCCCCCTAGGATACCATCTACTGACGTCTACTGCCACAATTGAGTGCCTCGACTGGCAATTTAATGCCTGAAAAACGGCTGTAGGGTCCTTAGAAGCCAAAAATCTGCCCTGTAATTCATACCTGTCAGCTGGGTGATTGAGCGGACTCTTGTCCATCCTGAAGGTAATTTTGCACGATTCTCTGGTCGAAGTAATTCGTTTCCATCCCTGCATCCAGCACGAGTCGCTGGGAATTCATCCCACTCGACCTGGAACTAAGCAAAAAGGCAGCGGCCGCAGCGACTTCCTCTGTTTGGACTGCACGCTGTCGCAAAGTGGCCTGCTCGGCAAAAAGATAAGAGTCAACATAGCCTGGAATACCAGCTGATGCCGATGTTTTCAGCAAACCGGGTGCCACTGCATTAAATCGCACTTCTGAAAACTGACTGAATGATTTGGCCAAAAACGCCAAACTGGAATCAAGAGCAGCTTTTACCGGAGCCATGAAGCCATAGTTTTCGCTTGCCATGCGCGTCGTCGAAATCGATACGGTCACAACCGAGGCATCCCTGGCAAGCTGGTCTTTTAGAGCATTCGACAAAGCGATCAGTGAAAAGCAGGAAATATCAAATGCGCTGAGTAGTTGCTGCTTGCTTGTCTCATGAAACGGACGCGGGCCCTCCGAATAATCTCCAAAGGCAATCGAATGCACAACACCATGGAGTAAATCGCATCGACTGGCAACCTTTTCGGCCAGACCTTTGATTTGATCTTCGAATTCCATATCACAGACGATCACATCTTCTCCCCCACTTCCATCCATGCCTTGGACAAGTTTTGCAACCTGCTCGCGTCTAGCTTCACTTCTCACAGAAAAGATTACCCTGCAATCGGCTTCAACCAGTAATTTTGCTATGTGCCATGCCACGCTTTTGCGATTCGCAACTCCACAGACGAGCACCGTTTTACCTGCAAGTTGTAAAAAATCTGTGGGCATAGTATTAAACAGGTTGATTAACGCAAATGAGATATTGAAAATTCAGGTACGCTTCGTGGAAAGCAGGTACACTTCGTGGGGATACGTGGTCCGTTTGTTGTGTAACGATACATAGCACTATAAATCGTCCTTGGCAGCTAGAGTGCAAGCAAAATCCAAACGTGCAGCAAGCTTTCCGGTCGAAGCGTTCATCACTTTGGCTTTCATAAAGAATGCCGTTGATAATTGCTCAGTGAGTTCCACTTCCAACAATATCTCGTCTCCTGGACGCACCATCGCTCGAAACTGGACATTATTCAGCCGCGTCGCCACCGGCACGCCGTCTTGGATCCCAGCGGACTTTTGAGCCTCAGATTCATTGATTCTAGACGAAAGCAAAACGGCCCCTGCCTGCAATGCTGATTCGCAGAGCAACACCCCGGGGGTCAGCGGATATTCNGGGTAATGCCCCTGGTACCAAAACTCATCACCCGTGAATTTTTTTTGGCAAACAATACGTTCTTCGGTCTGCTCAATTATTTTATCAATCAGCAAAAAAGGAGAACGATNTGGAATTGCTGATTGGATGTCTTCGATAGTCATATTTTGAGTAGGTTACAAAACACATGGATCGGGCAGATAGCCACAGACAAAATAAACTCTGCAACCTTCCTATGATTCCGTTATCTGCCCTGCATTCTTTTCAGCCAGCCGCCATGTCTTCTGCTATCTCCTTTTCCAGTGTTTCGGTGCTACGTGAACTGTTGGTCATGAGTTGATTGTCTACTTCGTTAGCAACAATAACACCGTAGTTCATTGCTCCCAACCAGCCCGACATGATAATCCCGACACTACCAGCGTGGTAGAGGCCTTCGATTTGCTGCGGCAAGGCACGACTGACTGCCAAACCCTCGAATTTTGTACCAAAACTTGCTCCTGCAGGATGGTGAGTATAGTGCTTGAAGCTTCGTGGCGTGGAGGCTTCGACATGCACAATTCGTTCTCGGACATTTGGTACATATTTGTCCAAAGCATCGAGAGTCGTTTCGCACAGATCTTGCTTACTTGCCTGATATTCTTCCTCGGACAACTCTGCCCAATCTTGATACCTCGCATTCGTACTTGAGACGATAAGACAACGTGGACGGCTCTGAGGTCGTGTTTTCGGATAATAGAATGAATAGGTTCGGCTCGTCACATCTCGCGACAACAGCGCTTCGGTCTCAAAGCTAGCAGCGGTCGAACTGAACAGCAAATCGCCCAACTCCTTGACCTCCAACGTGTCCTCTTCCTGCAGCGCCATATAGACCTGTGTACTACTATTGTTCAGTCGAACCGCCTTGGCCTCGTCAATAAAAGAACGATCAAAATTGTCTTCACCAACTAGATCAAATATCGTCTGACGGATATTTGCATTCGAAACTACGGCGCAGCACTGAATAGTTCGTGTTGTGCCTTTGCCGTCGATCGTAACCGATTCGATTTTTCCGTTCTTCATATTGATGGACTTGGCATCACAGTTAATGCATACATCAACACCACTTTCTTTGAGTTCCAACTCCATCTGCTGAATAAGTTTGTCGGTTCCTCCCTGAAAGGTAAACACACCCTTGGACATGAAATTCGAGAAGACGATACCATAACTAATCGCCGGATCTTCGAGAGTGCTCCCATTTGCGTAGGTAATAGGCTCCATCAACAGACGAATAACATCCTCGCGACCAGGAAAAAACTCATCGAATAATTCTCGCGTGGTCGTCTTCTGATCATCGTAGAAATTCATTCCGCGGGCTCTATCGAAAAAAGCAACAACTTTTTCTTCTGCCACGCCAAACTTATCGATCAATTGCCGGGTGAAATCTTCACGTGTAAAGCTCGTCCAGAGCGAGAACATCGGATTGTCGAATCGCACCCCATCGAGTTGCACGATCGAATCGGCGATCTCCTTGGACCAGTAACGGCGACACGACTTGACCATTCCNTAAGGAAATCCGTGCAACGAGATATCAAAGATATGCCCCCCTGGACGTTTGAACCATGTCGCCATGCCCCCCAGTTTGTAGTGCTGTTCGACGAGCAATACGCNACGGCCCTGACGGGCCAGAAGGTTGGCCGAAGTGAGACCGGCGAGACCACTGCCAATGACAATGACATCGTACGAATCCTTGGCGTTTTTGAGAAAATCTTTGGGCATGAAAAATTACTCGGTCATCTCAACTCGAACCAAATACACGAACACGTACAGGTTCTCGTGTTTTCGTAAACTCCGNGTCACCAACACNTCGCTTGCATACAGCAGGATGAAGGGCCTAAATCCCGACTGGGGAGGGTGAGGGTTCCAGCCAAGCCACTGCAAGAAGCTGTCGAATACAGCATCTTAGCGAATCAGAGCCAAAGCCGTAAGCATCCCTTCATTCCTGCAGCGAGCGACGCAAGAATCTTGGAATATGTATTTTCTATTCATATTTTCCGGGGCNCTGGCAAAGAAAAATTCCAGCCCAATGCACTTCTGCNTCAGGTTATNCTCTCAAACAATGCATATTTGCCATGCTGATACCACTCACGATACTCCCGATAATGCCTACAAATCCCTGATCCGTACCGCAGACGAAGAGGTTGTCCAAATGCGTCCGGCCATCGAATTGCTTGTCGGGCGTTCCATAGATCGCACCTCCNTCATGCCCCGTAAAGCGTACGATTGTGGTTGGCGTAAACATATCCGTATCAATCACACGACTACGGTAGTCGGGTACAAATCGCACTGCCGAGGCAGTCATGCGATCGTACCAGCGTAATTTTTCTAGCGCATACTCTCGTTCTGACAAGTTATTCCAGTAGTCATAATTGGCCAGCCCAGTAATCCGCATTGTGCCTTCAGCGAGCTGTTCGCCCCCATAGTCGAAATTATTGGGACTACAAATAACACCACTGCGCACATCGCATGGCTGTGAAGATTGTGACCATTCGAAATGATCCCAATCGTTGAAGAAAGTAATTGTTGATTCATGCCCCAAATCCTGAGGCTGCACATCAAGGGTAGCAATTGTCTCACAAAAACTAAGTCGCCCAGGGCCCCGGATGCTCACAGGGTGTCCATCATCACACAATCGCATCGTCTCCGGCCAACCTGCCGAAGAGAGTATGCGTCGGCCTTCAATCACTTCGCCGTTGTCTAAGACGACGTTGCGAACTTGCCCCTCTTCTACGTGAAGCCGTTCGACCCCAGCACGCAGTTTGAGTTCGCCTCCCAGGCCTCGAAATTTGCGCACCAGGTGCTTGAGGATCAATCGTACCCCGGCAAAAGGACGGCCCAGCCCTTCCATGAAAATACTGCGAAACATGATCGAAAACTGCCCCCAGTCCATGTCATGTTCCCNAGCCGAACCGTAAAACATAAGCGGGCAGAAAAGCATTTCGATCAATAGTGGATCAGAAAGGATTTCCTGAAGCCGCTCCCGAGCCGAGATATTCTGGTGCGATTCGTCCAAATCATCGTACTGNACAATCTGGCTAAGAAGCTGTTCAAAATTATCGCGTTCTGCCGGAAACTCACGCCCCACTTCTGCNCGCATGAGTTCAAGATCATTGTCGAACTGTATGCGAACNCCAGGAAACACTATTTCGGAACCCAGTTGAGGCGAAATCTCAAATTCGTCCCAACCAAACCGCAACTGGCGCAACAGCCTGGCAAGCGGGCCCTTTTTGGTGCCTTTGGGAGTAAAATTCGTAAGCGCATGCAATCCCACGTCGTAGTCGCGACCACCCATGCGGTAAAACGAGTTCAAACCACCAATCGTGGTATGCCGTTCCAGAATGCAAACACGCTGGTCGTAGTAGGCCAATCGAATCCCGGCGGCCAAACCTGACATCCCTGCACCAATGATAATGGTATCGTACATGATGAGTTGTGAAGTACTGCAGCAGGTAGGCAGTCCGCTTCTGAAAACTAGCACCAAAGAGCCAGCGCCCGATTCACACTTTCTAAATGTCTTTCATCAGAGGCTCTAAAAATGACACGGTAGAATTCATATTGGCAAGGTGCAAATAGTCATCTTCCGGTATCTGGACACGGTGACGCTTGCGTAATTCCATGACAATATCCAGAAAATCCATGCTGTCGAGTTCCATTTGCTCGCGAAAGTTTACCGCATCGTCAATTTGAGTGAGATCCTCATCGGGAGCAATCGCCTCCAGTATGTCTAAGATTTCTTCTCTAATTTCTTCACCAGTCATGTTTGCGACTACTCCTTTTCGAGTCTTTTCCAATTGGTTTCTAGAACTTTTTTATAACTACCGCTGAGTTTATACCCAGCATTCCGAATGAGTTATTGAGGATGTAATTTACGCTATCTTTTTCTCTAGGCTCATTGAGTACAAGCCCCGCCAACTCACATTTGGGATCAAGGTTATCAACATTGATCGTGGGATGGCAAATACGGTCATGAAAGGCCGGCAGGTTGCCTGCCAGTTCCAATGAGCCCGCCGCGCCCATGGCGTGACCGATGAAACTCTTTGTATTGTTAATAAGTGTGTTGGATGATTTACCGAATACCTGGCGAATTGCAGCACATTCCTGGATATCACCACTTTCGGTGGCAGTCGCATGGGTACTCACCAGATCAATATCCTCTGCATTTAACTGGGCACGCTCGAGTGCCAAACTCATACAACGCGCTTGCTGTTTCGGATTGGGCAAGACAAAATCACTCGCATCACTGGTCATCGCATAGCCCACCAACTCTCCATAGATCTTGGCATCACGACGTGATGCGTCGCTGAGCCTCTCCAGCACGAATAAGCAGCCCCCTTCTGAGACGACGATGCCGTTGCGATCGCGATCAAAGGGTCGACTGGCACATGCTGGATCTGTGTTCGCGGCGAGAGCTCCCTGGCTTGCAAAGCCGGCAAAAATACCAAAGGTGCGTATGCTTTCTGAAACTCCCCCAGCAATTGCCAGATCACATTCGCCCAAGGTAAGCATCTGAGCACCTTGAATGAGTCCTGCATTCCCTGCCGCACAAGCCGCACCGATCGTATAGTGAGGCCCGGTTATGGACATGTTCAAAGTGATTTCGCCAGCCGGATTATTGGCCACAGTGCGTGGATTATGATGATGGGACCAAACACGCGTATCAAATTCAAAAGCTTTAATTTCGTTGATCTCATTTTCGGTTTCCACATTGCCATGCTCGGTCACACCGATGTAGACACCAACTCGCGATGTGTCTATTTCCGGCCAGGAGATGCCAGCATCGGCCACTGCTTCATTGGCACAGTAGATACCTACGCCACCAGCGCGTGTACCACGACGTACCTCTTTGCGTTTTTGGTACTTCAACTCGTCAAAATGACATTGCCCGGCAAGCGTGTCTCCCACGTAGCGAATATGGTACTTGTCGACGCCACTTTGTCCTGCCAGGAGAGCAGCTCGATAGTCGGATAGACTGTCTCCATTCGGGGCAGTCAGGCCAATTCCCGTAATCACGATACGCTGGTCATCCTGAGCACTACGGATCATGAGTGTATTTCAGACGAAGGGCCAAAAAGCCCTCTTCTAGCAAGGGAGCTGGGAAGAATCACGAANCCTTGAAGCTACCTTTTTTACAGCTTTTGCACAACCNGCCAGAAGGCTACGCATTNATCAGCGGTGGCAAATTTACTTATTTTTCAAATTCGCCGTATCCTAAGTGTTTTCGGTAGGCCGCCCTCTGGCGGTCGCGGTGACGCTCCTCAGTTATTGCCTCCCATTGCTCAGCAGCAGACACAAGAGCCTNCTCTGCGGTGAGATCCCCGGCCTGCGCCCGATCAACTGCCTTTGCAAGNATTTGCAAGTACGAGTCGATCGCTGGGATTCGCGGCAATAAAAAGCAATCTTCCGCTGAAAGTTGACGTGTAATTTCTTCTCGCACACCTTGATCTGCATTTTGGCCACCAAGCCACAGCAAAGCTTGTCCTGTTTGGGAGGATCGATACCACATCGTCGCAGAGCTTTTTTGGCTAAGGTGGGTTGAGATCTCACCACTTGCCAGCCACTGAAGTAGCTGAAATGCGNATGCTGCATTGCGCGAAGTTCGCGTCACACTCATNACCCGTCCAGAAAATCCCATGAAGATGAGCGATCTGGGTTTTTGGTTTTGCTCCCAAGTATCGCGTGCGTAATCATAGACTTCACCCGCTGGTGGAATCGGCAACAAAGGCTTTGACTGACTACTTTTCTCCTGGGCTACCACTCTGTTTGACGACATGAGAGATATGGGAATGCGTTTCTCGGACATTTGTTTNCTGAGACTGATCAACCGCTCTAATGCTCGCACAAACGGTGGTGAGTCGATACGTGGCTGCATCGTTTCGGGATCAAAGAGAACCGCTCTGCGGCTTGTCAAACTTATTTTACCAATAGCTAGTACGAGCAATTCAACTGCGGCTGCGTTCTCAATACGACGCGAAGCTTTCAGATCAAAGTTATCCTCCATGAATTGCGGCTGGGAGTTCCTCAAGCCCTCAATAGCTTCTGCAGCCGAAAGAGCAATCATGAGCGGGGGCTCTCCCAATGGCAACGCATAGACCTGGTCACCAAAAGGCATCAATCGATTGCGAACTAAAGGCAACAAATCGGCAATCGCAAAACTATCACTCGAGAGAACTGAGCTACGCACCGTCCTAAGTGCATTTCTAGCTACCAGTGTTCCCAGAAAACGCGAAGGGTAAATGATTAAATCAGCCTGCAGCCTGTCTGCCGACAATACATCCTTCAGTGCCACTTCTTCGACAACCAACTGGCCACCACTTCGTTCCGTCCACTCCCCGCGCAGATTGCTAAGACNAGNCGCTAAGTGAGGGTCCTCGATTATTTGTACGACCAGTTCAACCTGAGTGCGTTGTGATGTCGAATTATCCCTCTTCTGGCCAGTGCTCTGTAGCTCTTTCTTACATCCAAGCGAAAACAGAAGGACACTGCTAAGAAAAAGCAAGTGAGCAATTCGTTGAGTCATAGGCTATGGACATAGGTAGGGTTTTAAAACGAGAGAATGTTTTTTAGGGCATTCCAACCATAAAACGTGGATTCTACCTGGAACCGCCNTGCCCGGGTAGCTACCACTCAAGAATCCCTGGGAAGGTCGGCCTGCCACTAATCGTAGAAAAGCTTCTCCGATGAAACCCTCAATTATAAAATAAGCTNCAATAGAATCCGTCGACCGGATTTCAAACNCTCAATCGTGATCCCCAGNATCACGAGCAGCCATGAGCTGGGCTCTGGAACAACAAAGGNAAATTGCTCACTCCCTGACCAGTACGGCCCGGTCGCAAAAGTGCTCGTGTCGGTACCAACGACCACAAAGTTTCGCAGCCCAGCGCCAGCCTTCTTCAGAGTTGTTCATTGCGCCTCTGTGAGTTCATAGATGCCCACATTGCCAGCGAGCAATTTCTGTGCANGTAAATCGACAGCCCTTCAATGGCTATCGNACAGAAAGTCCACAAAGGAAGAAGTGCTGTAAAGAATAGTTGCAAACGCGATTATCATCACTGGCAAAAACCTACGAACTATCGGTGGCTGATACCATAATCACGCGCTCTGATCGTAGCGTTTAAACGGGAAGAATCAAGCAATTCCCAAACTAATTCGACAACTCGTNATACTAACCANAATAGGGGGGCATGTCTGTTATCGAAATCCGTTGAACTACAATTCAAACCTGAAAATGACCCCATCCTTCCATACATACCATGGTTGCCGTAAGATTCTAAGTTTGTAATCTTTCCGGAATTCCCACCTGTGTATGGAATTGCCCACATTCCTTCTATCCCAAAGCTGAACCATCGATGCCTNCCTTCTCTTTACCCAAACNCCCCTTGCGAGCCGTTGTCTTCGATCTTGATGGTTTGATGTTCAATACCGAGGATCTTTATCAGCAAGTGGGACGAGAAATCCTTGCCCGACGAGGAAAAACTTTCACCGATGATTTGCTGGTCCAGATGATGGGGCGCAAATCACCCGAAGCCTTGCAGTTGATGATCGATTGGCATCAGTTGAGCGAAACAACTCAGGAACTGACCGATGAGTCGATGAAGATTATTTTTGGATTGTTACCTGAGCAACTGNAACCTCTGACAGGATTGCTCNCCCTACTGGATGCATTGGAAGCCGCCAACCTACCCAAANGTATCGCCACGGGCAGCAGCCGGCCCTTCGTGGACCACGTGCTGGCACAATTCGACCTGGAACCTCGCTTCGCTTTCACACTCGCTGCTGAAGATATCACCCATGGCAAGCCAGCGCCCGACATCTACCAACTGGCTGCTCAAAAGCACCAACGAAAACCTGCTGAAATCATGGTACTCGAAGACAGCCAGATTGGCTGCCAGTCCGCCATTGCAGCAAATTGCTATGTGGTAGCGATACCTGGCGGCCAATACGACGAACGCCTTTTTTCAGATACGCAACTTATTGCCGACTCCTTGGCAGACGAACGGATCTATGAAGCACTGAACATCCTCTAGCCCGGACATTTCATACGTTCGGGCACCGTGGCGAAATTCNCCAAGAATTTCGGTGGACACCGTTGGATGCAGCGCAACCGAAAGCCTTGGCGGCTTTCGCTACGTATAAGGGTAGCTTTGGTTGGCAAAGTTGCCGCAGAGTTTCTCTAATAATGACTTAGACCACCTCGCGACGAATCGCATGAAATATCCGGGCTACTGCGACGACGAAGCATCCGAATGTTCACCCGGCGGCATTTCGACAGGCGTCAGGGTTTGCCCGCGATTCTTCGGAGAAGGTTGCTCTGGTGGCTGCACGTTGACGGGAAGTTCTAACGTAAAACGGCTCCCCTGGCCTGGCTGACTGTCTACTAATATCTGGCCGCCATGCTCTTCCAGAGTCTTGCGACTTGCGGGGAGCCCCAGTCCTGTACCGCGACCACCTTTGCGCGAAACAAAAACATTGAAGATTGCTTCCAGATCATCCGGCTCAATACCTGGACCGTTATCCTCCACGATGAAATGGGCTATTTTTTCATCCGCAAGATACTCCGTCCGCACATGGATTTTGCCACCTTCGCATTCTTCGCAAGCATCGATGGCATTCCCAACCACATTCATTACTGCCCGATGCATGGCCTCGGGATCAAATAATATTATGGGCATTTTACTGTCAAAATGTGCTTCCATCTCAACTTCTGCTTCTTCAGCACGCATTTGCAACAGTTCGACCACTTCTTCACCAACGGCATTCCAATCCGACGGCACCGGATCAGGCACACGCTCTTTGCTAAATGTCAACATATCCATCACGAGCGAAGAAATGCGTTCCTGGTTGCGCTCGACAATTCCCCAGCCCTTGCGGATTGTCTCAACTGCATTATCGTCGCGGGCCTCCCCCTCCTCGGATTGGGGTTCCTCAGACTTGTCATAGTCACCCAACCCTAGTTCAATCAGATAACTGCCTCCTCGCACACCCTGGAGGATATTCTTAATGTGATGCGACAAAGATGCGATCGTCTGGCCAACAGCTGCCAATCGCTCAGCTTGTACCATCGCCTTGTAATACGAGGTGTCTTCGACGGCCAGCGCAGCCTGATGGGCAATTGCGATCATCAAGCGAAGATGTTCTTCAGTAAACTGGTCGGCGCTCCCCTCTTTCATCAACATCCGTTGGGGTGTGATCGAGGTATCGATATAGATGACCCCCACCACGTTATAACGGCCTTGCATGGGCACACAGATTGCTTCGCGCACTCCCAACTTGACAATACTCTGTGCAGGATCCCACCGTTTGTCATCACTGGCATTCGAGGTCATGACCCCCTCATTGTGCTGGACGACATAATCTAAAATGGTTTTGCTGATAGTAATTTTGTCTTCAGTACGTATCCCACGACGATGACGTCGCACCTTGGGAACAAGCTTGTCGGTATCGATATCCTTAAGCATGATACAACCACGATCCGCATCAACCCACTCAAAGATCATCTCCATGATCCGAGCAAGTAGCTGGTCTATATCCATCGTGTGGCTGACCGCAAGTGCCGTGCGATACATGATCTGCAAATTACTGCGAGCCCGCGCGATCCAAGGACTAGACGAACTACTTACGTCTGGCAGCATCCAGTCACTTCCTTCTGAGTGACTTAACGATGCAACAATACGCGAGCCGTCATTGCTTTCGGCTTTGGCTATGATGTCGACTTTGTCTTCGAGGTTTTCCAGAGATTCCTCGACGAAACCCGTATAGAGTACGAGCGAACGGCCAAATTGGATTTGATCCCCACTGACAAGTTCGCGTTCTGATGCGGCTTGGCCGTTCACAAAAGAACCGTTCGAGCTTCCCAAATCTCGCAGTACATAGGTATCGCCCTTACGTATCAGCTCAGCATGCGCGCGCGAAACCTCGGTATCGTGTAGCCGCACGGTTGCGTCTTGCGTACGGCCTACAGTAAGTGTTGATTCTTCAAGTTGGAAACGCTTCCCCTGATCGCGTCCCCTGATGACAAATAGGGATGCCATTGAGCCTACTACTCCGAAAGAAAAGGCAAGGGATTACTTCCCCAGCAGTTCTTCGATTCTACGGATTAATGGCCCATAATGGTAGGGTTTCGTAACCAGTTGTCCCTTAGAGAAAGAGCTAAAATGCCTCCGGGCAGTTCCGAGTACAACGATTGGGATAGCACTGCGGGATGCCGTCTGCTCCAAATCCCGTGTGGCTTCGTGAGCTGGGCTCAAATCCGAGTCCTCGTCGAGCACGATCATATCCGGTTGCTGGCATTTGACCATTTCAGCAGCACGACGCACCCCGGATGCTACCAGGGTTTCGGCTCCCTGCCTCTGAAGTAGAGTTTGCAGGATATCGCGAGACTCGGGCGACGCATCGACTATCAGTATTCTTGGATGGTAGGACAACCGAGAATCTCCTTCTCATTTCGGCTGCAATGGCTGGGTGGGGGCGGGAGAATAGGAATTGAGACCCCACCTGTAAAGGCGAAATAGGGGGGCCGTCTCGAGTTCAAGAAAAAAATTAAAAGAGAGGGCATTTTTGTCAGACATTACTGGACGACCCCTCTTTTTTACGGGTCATTTTTCATCTCACCCAACTTTTCAAAGTGCTCTTTACGCCAATCGCGGTTCTCGGCACAATACGCCACGCAATTTACCCCGCTGGCCTTTTTCCCGCGTTGTTGGAGCGTATTGCAGCGTTCAGGCCGGCTAAACTACGTTTGGTCAAGGATGACCACTTCCAGCAAGGAGTGCTGACGTGAGAACTTTGCTGCTTACCGCTATTGTTACTGGGCTATTCGCCACCTCCATTTCTGCAGGTGCACAGGACACGAGTCCCAGCGCCAACGTATCGCGATTTGGCATCGCTGTCGTTGATGTAAGTTTCTTGTTTAAAAATTACAATCGATTTACAACCTCCATGGAAAGCCTGAAACAAGAAATGCAGGCTACGGACACGCAACTCAAAGGCGACCGGGATACCATTCAAGCCAAAGAGCAAGAAGCCAGGACCTACAATCCCAGCGCTCCAGAATTCAAACAACTTGACGAAGAACTGACTCGGCTCAAAGCAGAGCTACAAATCAAAGTCAATCGTGCTCGCAAAGAAATCCTGGAACGTGAAGCCAAAGTTTACTACCAAACTTATCAGGAAGTTACACAAGCCGTTCAGTACTACGCCCAGCAACGCAATCTTGGACTCGTCTTACGATTCGATGGAGATCCCATTGATCCCAACAACCCCAAGGCTATTTTGCAGGGCATCAATAAGTCTGTCGTTCATCAGAACGGAATCGACATCACACCTGAAATCCGTGATTTGTTAAATCATGGCGGTTCCCCCAATGGCCTAGCACCAGCTGCTACCAATGGACAACCAACGCGGCGCTGATCTGACGTTTGGGATTAATTGTGCCAGGTTTCTATTGATTTCGCATTGAGTGCCCGTATGTCCTTGAGCCGTTTACAACGTACTATCAAACGCCCAGCCATGGTATCTGGATATGGATACTGGAGTGGACGCGACGTACGTGTCGAGTTTCGCCCTGCCGCAGCAGGAACGGGTATCCGGTTTGTACGTGACGACCTGGGCAATGCTGAACAAGTGCCAGCTCGGATCGAAAATCGCATCGATGTCGGCCGACGTAGCAATTTGCGCTACGCGGGCGTACAGGTCGACATGGTCGAACACATTCTGGCAGCTTTGGTCGGATTGCAAATCGACAATTGTGAAATAGGTGTCGATCAAGTGGAAATGCCAGGATGCGATGGTTCATCACTAGCCTTTGTGCAGGCTTTGGATGCCGTAGGAACTGTCGAACAGAACTGTGCTGTGCAGCGACTTGTCATTACCGAACCCATTTCCTTCGCTGATGGCGACTCCTGGATAAAAGCTCAGCCAGACACAACGGGTAAATATAGCGTACATTTTGAGTTGGATTACCCCCATGCTTCCGTCATAGGCCAGCAGTCCATATCCATCGAGATCACACCCGCTAATTTTCGGCGGGAACTTGCCCCTTGCCGTACTTTTGTACTGCAAAAAGAGGCCGACGAAATGATCCGGCAGGGACTTGGCCAAAGGGTAACACCACGCGACTTGCTGGTATTCGATGACCAGGGCCCAGTGGAAAATGTCCTTCGTTTTCAAAATGAATGTGCGCGGCATAAAGCGCTCGATGTGATTGGCGACATGGCACTCACGGGTTGCGAAATTGAAGGGCGCATTATTGCACACCGCAGTAGCCACCAACTCAATGCCACACTGGCTACCGAACTGGTAAATCGTTTTGCGCCTACCCGAATATTGCGTGCAACCGCCTGAGTGGGCCAAAACCATAAATCCATAAGAACCAAAGTACATTTATCGATATCAGTAGTACCCATTAGGCCACGTAATACCGAATTCAAGAGAAACCTCCTGATGGCATCAAGCATAGCAGCAAACGCCTGGATTGATCCTCGAGCAGAAATCGACGTAGATGTCGAAATCGGCCCGTTTTGCATGGTAGGACCAAATGCAAAAATCGGGTCTGGTACTCGACTCCTCAACAACGTCACTCTCATGGGAAATGTCACCCTGGGAAAAAACAATATTTTGTATCCCAATGTTGTCGTGGGAGCCGAACCTCAAGACCTCAGCTACCAGGGCACGGACACTTGTGTTGTCATAGGCGACGAGAACACACTTCGTGAAGGAGTAACCGTTAACCGAGGTAGCGAAAAAGAAGACGGAATCACCCAAATCGGTGACAAAAACTTTCTCATGGGCAATGTGCATGTGGCACACGACTGTAGGCTGGGCAATCAAATCGTAATTGCCAACGGAACCATGTTGGCTGGGCATGTTCATGTCCATGATCACGCTTCCATCTCTGGAGGTTGTGGCATCCACCACTATGTGACGATTGGCAGTTACTCCTTCCTGGCCGCCCTGAGCCGTGCCTTGCACGATGTCCCCCCCTACATGCTTGTGGAGGGAATTGCTGCCAAGCCACGCTGCATCAACATAGTTGCCTTAAAACGAAATAATTTTTCGGCCGAGAGTATTGACTGTCTCGCTGTAGCAAACCGATTGCTGTATCGCTCCAAGGTTGGCCTGTCCCATGCACGCGAAATTTTGAGTTCCAAGGACCAGGTGACACCCGAAGTAGAAAATCTGTTTAACTTCATCGAAAGACAGTCCGAAGGCAAACATGGCCGTGGCAGAGAATCTATAAGGAAGGCAGCGTGAGCCGTTTACGATTGGCCATAGTTGGCACGGGACATCTCGGGCGGATTCATGCCCAATTGGCCGCAGGGCTCGATGCTATCCAGCTCGTTGCTGTCGTTGATTCGGATCCGACGGCCTGTGCTCAAGTCGCTGCAAAAACCGGCGCACAACCTTTCAATGATTGCCGCGAACTGTTTGGCCAGGTCGATGCGGCAGTGATCGCAACTCCCACGCAAAGCCACGCTCAAGTGGCCCGCCAGCTTATGCAAGGGGGACTCCACCTCCTGGTAGAAAAACCTCTGGCCGCATCGTTGTCTGAGGCCAACGAAATGGTCTCAACGGCTCGTCGCAAACAACTTGTCCTCCAGGTAGGGCACGTAGAGAGATTCAACCCGGGCTTCGCTGCCCTGGGTCACAAAATCTCGGACCCAAAATTCATTGAAGCACGCCGTTGCAGCACCTACACTTTTCGTTCTACAGATATCGGCGTTGTCTACGATCTGATGATCCATGATATCGATGTTGTGTTAAGCCTTGTGCAGTCCCCTCTGGTACGTGCCGAAGCACTGGGTATTTCGGTATTGGGTGATCAGGAGGACATGGTCAGCGCCCGGCTGGTATTCGAATCTGGATGTGTAGCAAACCTGACAGCATCTCGGGTCAGCTATACGCCCGAACGCACCATGCAGATCATCACTCCTACATGTGCAGCAACTATTGATTTTGCCACCCGCAAATCCATACTCGTCGATCCTTCAAGCGACGTTTTGAACCGCACTTTTGATGCAAACACACTGTCAACGTCTCAAAAAGAGAACCTCCGCGACAATTTGTTCGTTGAACTACTCGCCAAACGTGACCTGCCCACACTTGATGTGAATGCAATCGAGCAGGAACAGCTGGACTTCGCACAGGCAATTCGAACAGGCAGTAGCCCCCAAGTCACAGGCAGTGCCGGTAGAGACGCGGTCGCCGTGGCAGAACGCATCCTCGAGCAAGTCGCCCAGCACTCCTGGGACGGCAACCAAGGAACTCGCCGCGGACCACTGGCCATGCCCATCTCCCCTGGCACGTCCCCCATGGCCGATCATTGGAGCGACGACGACACGGTCATTATCCATCGCAAAGCGGGATAATTGTGCGGGTACTTTGCAAAGTATCGTGCTCGCCCGGATATTCCATCCGCGTTAAGCCAAATCGCGATCTTCAAATAGAACGAGCGCCAATAGCATTGCAGCTGTGCAGTACAGCGCACTGTAGACCAGGGTCATTGCCAAGTAGCTTAGCGGAACCGTCTCTGCGCCGGCTATTGCTCCCTCGATTTCATAATGCTCAAGCACCGGTAAAAGCACGGCGATCAGTCTGCCGACAAATGCTACGAAGACGTTTTCGGCAATAGCCGTTTGTGCTATTTGAGGTCCCAGGTGGCCTAATATGTAAATCGATCCGCACAGGATCAGGTTGGGCAACATCGACAACCGGGTCGAGATGGCCACGCTGACCGAGGCCATGACAACGGCCTCAAAAAATGCTAGCACCAGACCAGGTACGATGCGCACAACTTCGGCATAGCATAATTGCCATTCAGGCACCGCTTTTGAAGATTCACGCGCGTCGTAGACCACTTTATAAGAAACGGTAAACAGGAAAAGAATTCCCAGAATGACAAACATCAACAAGAGGGGCCAGGCGATTCCTAGAAATTTGCCCAGAATAAACTGCCTGCGGCCGACCGGTTTAGAAAGTACGGTCAGGGCTGTCCGTCCTTCAATTTCGTCAGCCACCGACACGCTTGCCGTCCAAAGTGCCGTGATGATTGCCAGCATCTTAATCGTCGTCATACCTGAGGTGGTGAGCATTTTTACATCCTCACCAAACGTGTTGTAAGGTATATAAACGAAAGCAACCAAGGCGGCTCCACCAATAATCAGCAAGAGCATATACAAAGGCTGGGACACGGCTTCTTTTGCCGTTGCCGTGGCGATAACCGACACATTGGGGGCTATCCAACTCACCAGAAAGTAAAGCAAAAAGAGCAGGACAACTCCCCCTGCTGCGATCTCCAATTGATGGACTTCTGGCATCTCGACATCGGTCGTAAAAGTTGCTTTCACTACCGTGGAGACATCGCTTTCGTTCGTAATAAAAAGTGTCGTTACATCCTCTTTAAAAAAACGCGGGAGATTGCTACTTGGACTCCATTCGATGCGTCTATCCTCAACAATCAGCAACGGATCGGCAAAACCTTTTCCCGCTTCCGCATTGACCGCAATCTCCTGCTCACTCTCAATTGTGTAGCCCAGCAATTCGTCAACACGAAATGGAACTTTCACTTCAACATCTTCTCTTCCTGCTTCGACAGTCTCTGTAAAAGAAACCTTCCCCACATGTGGCAGTCGCTGGAGTGAAGAAACAAGCCGATCAACGGGCATCACAGGAATGGCTACCAGGGCCAACGCTGCCAGAGCAAGCAGCACGTAAGTAATCGGCAATAAAACGCTTTCGGATACGGTACGCAGCATCGATTTGGCCAAATGCCGATTGACGGCCCAACAAAGGACCCAAATCACAATCAGCAACAAGGCCCCAATCGTGGTACCAACAGCAAGCAACCAGAGGGGAGTCAACCAAATAGCAAGATTCGACATAGGGTAAGGACTTACTCTTTCAAGAATGGAACAACTTTAAAAATCACAACATTAAGAATCTAAAGCACCACGGGTCACTGGCTGGAGGTCCAACAGGGGGTCATGACGAAAATTCACATTCACAAACCTACCAGGAAAACTATCCCCAGGAACACATTCATGGAGACCAAAAACGCCCCTCCGAGAGACTTTCATGCAAAACATTTATCCCCATCTAAAATATTTATCCCCGCCTAATAGTTGACCAAATATTTTCAGCTGCCCAAATTTAATAACTATCCATACTAATAGCTGCCCATACTAATAGCAGATCGTGAAGCTCGCAAACTCGCCCGTTGCCGGACGCTGGTCGCAACGGGCGCTACGGATGTGGTCTGCCCTTTGTTCGCCCAACTCTTGCAGAAAAGCATCGAGTTGGTCCACGGGCCCCTCAGAGACAACCTCCACCCGTCCATCGCTCAAATTGCGGACGTACCCGGTGATTTGGTAATTGCCGGCAATCGACTTTGCTGTGTAGCGGAATCCAACCCCCTGGACGTGACCCGTGTAATAGACCTGACGACGCTCAAAAGCTCTAGAAAACACACCTTTTTACCCATTGGCTGGTAGTCGACCTCCAGCATAAAGCTTCAATGATAGCAAATATACCGACTCCAGCAGCAGCCAGCTAGGTCTCAGGCCCCTTCATTCCTCGCTCCTATTGACCCTGGGCAGCCGTTCGCCTACTCTCCGCCAGCCATGAATTGTCTTCCTCACACATTGTTCTGGATTGTTCTGCTTGCCTCAGGCAATCTGATTTTACCCCCTGCCGTGGCCCAGCCAGTAGCAGGTGGACCTGCCCAAGTGGGACTCGTCGTGCTTGAAAATGGCAATGTCGTTCGCGGCAATATTCGACTCCTGGACGATCACTACCGTGTGGAATTTCCTGGTGGCGAATTACGTGTCAAAGTTAAACACGTAGAAATGTTCTGCAAAGATCTCGATCAGGCCTACCAACAGCGCCGAGAGAATCGAACCGCTACGAGCGCTGACGCACACCTGGAGCTGGCACGTTGGTGTATGCGCTACGATCTGCATGATCAAGCGGCACGTGAACTTGAAGATGCGAGAAGCATTGATTCAGAACATCGTAAACTGCCCCAACTAGATCGTCAGCTTAAGCAGCTGGTCAAACTCGCAGCGAGAACAAGACTTACGAATACGGTTGTTCCACCCTCTCCCGAAGAAGTAGCCCAGCAACAACAACTTGATGAGAAAATCCTAAAAAAAGCTCCCCAGTGGGCACGTGTTTTATTCGTGCGTCAGGTGCAACCTATGTTAGTCCATTCATGTGCCACTGCCGGCTGCCACCAACCCGGATCCTCTCAAGAGAATTTTCAACTGGACCGTCTGGCCATCGATGCAGCGGGCCATCCTCATGTGACCCAACATAATCTGGCTGCCACGCTCTCCCAAATTGACTGGGACGCACCCGAACAAAGCCAACTACTACAGCAAGCGCATGCTGCACACGGTAAAGCTGAAAAAACATCACCAGGCCCCCTGCCGCCTCACAAAATGAAACTCCTGAAAATGTGGGTAGAACAATTGGCTACTGTCCATCGTGCCCAAACCGAAATAGACTTGTTGGCCTCAAAACGAGACAAGATTCTACCTGACAAGACAGCAACACCACCGCTTGAGAAAATGCCCGAAAAAGTACAGCTAACCGGCTATACGCAGCAGGATCCCTTTGATGCGGCCTTCTTCAATAGCCGCTATGGTCAAAAGCCTGCCACAGAAGCGCCAACAGATGAACAGAAAAAGTAGGCAACTACTCCTCAGGATTCTTTAACTCCACCGTATGCGGCTGTACCAGAGTTGTCCCGATAGCCGCATCTGCTATCGATGAGTTTTCTGCAGGGATCTCAGGGGTATCGGTTTCCAGGGATGACCAATCTTGAAAGCCACCGGATGCACTCCCTGCGCGTGCGGACTGCGCAGAATAAGGGCCATCCAGAACGGGTGGCAAGTGGTCACAACAATGATCGCACATACGACAACCGCCAGTTAGCAGGATCAGGAACAAGCTGCCGACGAATAAACGATTCATCGGGATGCCTCCAAAAGAAGTGTGATGATTTGGACTAGCCCATCATCGAATACGAATAGACCCCTCTCAGCATCGTCCATCAAAGCGCTGCAAGGTGAGAGAATCTGGCCAGCCCTGCTGCTGTCAATGCTGTCGCTACCCTTCGAACTGAGAAGTAAGTCCCACAAATGGGTTTCTCTGTTTTTCGGCACCTATGGTAGTTGCAGATCCGTGTCCGGGGAGCACGATCGTATCATCGGCAAGTGGAAAGAGTTTGTCGTAAATGGATTTTTTAAGCACCTCAAAACTGCAGCCGGGAAAATCGGTTCTGCCTACACTGCCGGCAAACAAAACATCACCACCAAAAACTTGAAGAGGGCTCAATCCCAAAGCCAAAAACACCACATGGCCTGAAGAATGTCCAGGCGTTTCTCTCACTTCCAAGCGAAAACCGGCCAAGTCCAGCACATCTCCTTCATGCACCAGCTGATCAGCGACCGGACTGACCAGCTCGACCCCAAAACCGGCTGACAGATTAGCAATCGGATCGGTCAATTTAGCAGCATCGCCAGCACCAATCACAAGCGGGCAATCGGGCCAACGACTCTTGAGCGCTGCGTTGCCTGCAATGTGATCGGAATGCCCATGGGTGCATAGAATTGCTGCGGGAAGCAGCTCCCGCTGATCGATTTCTGTCAGAATTTTGTCAGGCTCCAAGCCTGGATCAAAAACCAAACAGTCCTGCCTACCTTCAAAGTAGGCAAGATAGGCATTTTCTTCGAAGAGCGTTGAAACGATGGGCAGAATCGTGGGATTATTTAACATATTTGTTGAGAGTGCTGCTAATTAAGGGTGGGCAAACGCGGTTCTCTGGGGGTTCCAGAAAAGTTACTATTTCCTCTGCTTTGGCCTCCAGCTATCATTCCAACCACAGTTGGTCCTCTAACAAATCAGATTGTTGCAGGATCGGTACTGGGTACGGGATAATCCGGTTGCATAGGGAGGTCGGGCTACAAGGAATATTGTAATTGTTTCTCGTACGTCCGGCGATAGTTACCAAATCGCCACCCTTGTTCCTGGGGTTTCTTAAGAAACACAGAGTTACTTGGAAACGCTAGTGCGTGGATTTGCGCCCGATGCCCTCAGATAATCCCCACCCTTAAGAGCTCATCTGTCGTTGTGGTATACCGTTTGCGATAAATTGTGGCAGATCCCCAAGCGGGGGTGCCGAAAGCAATTGGGATTTAACGGACAACGAAGATGGCTGGACAATCGCCTGAATCTCCTAGTGACCAAATCCCCCCAGTGACTGGGGCGTTTAGTGCGTTCAGCAAACCAGACAATATTTTGCCAAGCAGGCTGATTTACCAGGCTTGATACTGGCAACCAGGACGGATCCCCATTACAGAACCTTGGGCAGCCTGCAGGAGAAGAGCCATTATGCGTACCCGCTTCAACACCATCCTATCTGCAAAGTTTATTACGAGGCAGTTTTCTTCCATGCAGCGAATAACAATGCTAGCTCTCACAAACCTGGTTGTTCTCAATCTGGGCGTACATTTTGCCACGGGACAAACATACCCAAATTTAGTGGAACCCATCTATCGGGTTGCTCACGAAGTGCCCGTCGGCCAGACAACCCAAGTCGCATCGCGTATCGAGCATAAACAACCACAGACGCCCTTTGATCTCAAGCAGCGTGCTGGCGAACACCCTTTGATGCCCGCATTACGATTGGCCCGCCAATGCCTGCATAATTATGACGAGAATGTCCATGATTACAGCGCAACACTGATTAAGCAAGAACGCATTGATGGCGTGCTGAATGAGCAAGAAGCCGCCTTTACCAAAGTTCGCAATCAGCCCACCTTCGACGTCTATATGTTTTTTCTCAAGCCAAATCGTGGCCAGGAGTGTCTCTACAAGAGTGTTACGGACGATCCCAAAGGCACACTCTACGCGCGTGGCTCTGGCATGACTTCTCGGCTAGGTGTCATGGAATTACCACCCGATGGTCGTTTGGCGATGCGAGGACAAAAATACCCCATCACCAAACTTGGCTTGCGTAATCTCATCACCGAACTGATTGATGTTGCCAGCAATGATATTAAATTTGGAGAGTGTCAGGTACGTACTGCCCAAAGCCAAATCAACAAGCGATCGGCTACGCTTATCGAAGTTGTCCATCCTGTGGAGCGCAATAATTTCAGGTTCCACAAAGCAGAATTATTCATTGACAACGAACTGAAGTTACCCATTCGCTACGCGGCATACCTCTGGCCCGAGGCACCTGGTTCTCAACCGCCCCTGGAAGAAGCCTATACCTACCTCAACCTCAAAATCAATAACGGCTACACCGACATCGATTTTGATCGCGACAATCCGGAATACTTCAAATAACAACGCAGCCCTACAGCAAACTGCTGAGGCACCACCACGAACGACTCGCGAGGTCTTTGCGCCCCGGTCTCTTCCGCGAGCGGCGGTAGGTTGCCCATGTGCGTCCAGAGCCCTTCGTGCCACAAGTGTAGAGCTGTTTCCTACAAAAGCACCGTCCCGGGAGGCTCCGGCAGAGCCCGTTTTGTTTGCCGGTCTATAAAATGGGTGGCTTGATTTCCCTTAGGTGGTTCGGCAGCAGTTCTTTCAGTCGCAGACGCTATCGCGGAGAATGCCGGCGTGGCCACCAATACAGTCCAAACGCTTAAATAAAATGCTATATTTTTCCGCCAACGTACCCTGGGAAGCTCGGGTTTCGAATGCAAGCCCGAGGGGTTACCCGATCCGGCACCTAATAAGGGCGTCGGCATTTCGGTATTGAGATCAGGTCGACGACAAGTCTCCATTAAAATAACTTCCACACGTCTTTCTACATGTACCATTTCAAACGTGACCTCGTCGAAGCCACATTCCACCAGCTTACCAAACTCATCCCATCGTATGCGTGTGTCTGAGATCCGAGCAAGCTCCCTACTCCCACACGAAGTTCCAATTATTTCCTCGAGTTCGTGATCCAAATCGCTCCATAAGGTGGAATTTCGACTACTTCATCCAAATCATCGTAAAGCTTCCCTGAGAGGGCATCGGTCCATACTTCTGTGGCAATCAAATTCAACTCGGTGAGTGGAACTTGTTGCATCTGATTCGTGATATTGTGAATCGCGAACACATTCTGATGGCGATCCGGACTTTCTCGCCAAAATGCAAATACGCCGGGGTCAAAGTGAAGCGTATATTGTGTGGCATTTGGGTGAAAAGCTTCTTGCTGAGAGCGAATTTGAATTCTTCTTTGCATTTCATTAAAAACTTTGGCGTGATGGCTATTTGAGTTTTCTAGATTACCAAGCAGTTCCGTTTCGCTCCAACTATGTCGATTGATTGAACGCGCCCGCCCCGTGGCTTTTACTAGAAGATGATCGTTTTCAGTCGCTAACATACTATGGATATATATTCCAGGGATCCCCTCCAGTGCCAGGACGATCGTGTGAGCACAGATAAAACGCTCGACCTGAAATTCATCGGTTCCCCCTTGAATCGTCCCACGCAGGGCATCATAAAGTGAAATGTTAATTTCGTAAGGAACATCCCGACCGTCGGGCATTGTACG
>PATG01000094.1 GCA_002713555.1 Planctomycetaceae bacterium | reverse complement strand
GGTCTCAAGCCGTCTTAAACATGCTGCTGTTAGGATTACTCAAACCTTGACGGCGTCTGTGGAGAGTGAGCAGGCAGAAAAACGCCTTGCGATGGGCACCCGGACCGGGTAGGATGAGGATCTTATAAGATCCAGCGGCCCGCCGATGGGTACATTTGTACACCCTTCTGGTGCAAGTGCTCAGCCATAGATCCCATGTAAGGAGCCGTTTTCTGTTGGGTGTCGACTTGGTGACAACTCGTGGCACCATGCAGGAAGGGGTCGCCCAACAAACGTGCGACTGACGACGGATCTCACTGGATGCGCGCAGATCGTAAGATTCCCCCGCCGCCTGACCCTATGGAGATTTCTCCACTTAAAGCGAAAACGTCTTTCTGTGAACAGGAATCAACACAATTCAATGACCCAAAGTCCCAAACAAAGTGAACGACCATTCCATTTGATCGGTGAGCTGATCAATAACTCCTTTGCTCGAGCTCGCCGTGCGTGGATAGCTCGCGATTTGTCGGGTTACCAGAAATTGGCACGATTGCAGACCGAACTGGGAGCCAGCGCGCTGACCTTTAATCTGGATGGAACTCAGAAACTACATGTCCGTCCAGAGGAAATGATCGAATTCATTCCGGAGTTGGTGCCGGCCATACAGGAAGTTTCGACGTTACCCCTCGCTTTCGATAATCCCTGGATCGATTTCCATCGCACTTGCCTGGAAGTCTATGACTCTCAAAAAAGCGGCCCGGCCATCTTCAATTCGCTGGCAGCCTCGCGTGACGATCTCGACGGAATGCTTGAGCTGATTGCCGAATTCGACACGCACGTAATTGTCATGGCATCGGAACAGTTTACTGAAGGTGGGAGCGGCCAGTGCTTCGCACCGGAAGAAGTTTATCGATCCGCCAAAAAGTTTGTTGAGATCCTGGCCACTAAGGCAGGTCGCCGCAATGACCAGATCATTATCGACCCCGGTTTAGCGCCGATCAGTGCCGATACCTACGGGTTAATCAACATGGGGCTCGACGCCATTCGCCTCATCCGCGCCGATCCAGACCTCCAGGGAGTTCACTTGTCGGTGGGATTGACCAATTTCTCATTCGGTGTGCCGAAACACATTCGAGAGGGACTCGAAAATGCCTACATAACATTGGCTGTCGAAAACGGACTCGACTACGTGTTGGCAAACCCCGAAAAAGACCTCAGGCTGCTCGACAGGGATGACCGCACCCTGGAGGTGGTTGTCCAGGCACTGGCAGAGGGACGACCTGACGACGGCGCATCTCAGGAGGAAGCCGGATTTCGCCAGTCGGCTCGGATTATGGACCTTTACCGCAAAGCGCCTTCCAGGCCAGATCTTCCTATTCGCTAGAAGTGATTCGTCCTAAGTCACACTCTCACTACCATGCATCTCCCGCTCTGCAACAGAAACGGATGGAATGCCTGTTGGATCATGGCACGCAGCGACGGCTTTGTCGTGCTGCGCAAGCTCAATCATCTCACGCTCAAATTCAATGACATTGAGGGCCGGTTTGCCAAGTGGGTCAAAATTGCCTGCGTGCTGCTGGTTTTTACTTCGACGATAATCAGCATCGCGATTCGCAAAGTGGTCCTGTTGGTCTTTGTCGGGGCACTCTTACAGGGATTGATGCTTCCTTTCCTGGCACTAGCAGCTTTCTATTTCCGCATTCAAGACTACCGGCAAGTCGATGCTGAGAAGCGATCCTGGCAGCATCACCTTGGCACAGCATGTTTGGCCCTATCGACACTGGCGATGACGTCGGCAGGAATTTACCAGATCTGGGCTCAGATGTTCTTGTGGTTTGGAGCCTGAGCACAGACGCTATTGCACTACTTGGCATCGTCCAGTGGCACAGCCCAAATGTTACGATAGCGTATCGGGTTGCCATGGTCCTGCAAGTACAAGGGCCCCGCCAGGCGTTCTTTACTCTCGCCCCCACGGGGGGGCGGCGGCAAGACGACCTTGTCGTGAATGAGCACACCATTGTGAACGATCGTCATCGTGGCCGGCTTGATCCGATCCCCCTGTTCGTTGAATTTCGCACTTAGGTAGTCAATGTCGTAAGTTTGCCAGGTGAGGGTGGATAGCACATGTTCACGCGGGGCTTGATCAGTTCATGAATACCACCGCAGCGACCGAAATTTGCCAGTCGTTCAAACTTACGGTTCTCCGAGTTCCAACCGAAGGAGTCGACAATCTGCACTTCCCATTCTTTCTTGAGGTAGACTCCGCTGTTGCCTCGCTTCATGCCACGAGCTGTGGGCATGAAAGGTGTTCGAAACTCTAGGTGAAGCTTAAGACCCTTGTAGTGACCTTTGGAAAGGGTGCCCACGTTCAGCAGATCCCCTTCGACAATGCGACCCTCTTCCCAGTGGTCAACGTTGGTACCGTCAAACAGCACGACAGCACCGGCAGGGGGCTTGGCTCCTTCGGTGGGAGAGCGGCGTAGCACTTTTTTCATCTCAAAGGTATCGTCGTCGACGATGTTGCGAAACATGGTTGCTGTGCCACGCAGAACACTGTCTTGGAGGATTGCCTGAAAATTCGGGTTCTCGAATCGCAAGCGTTCACCCATGATCCCCACAAAGCGTGTTTTACCCTGGTCGCGCTCACCGCGAAAATGAAACCGGATCTGCCCATCCCACCCTGCCCCAGGCAGTCCGCCCAAATAGAGAATTCCTTCGAACTTGCCTTTTCCCAGAGCGATGACTTGCGCGGCAATTTTTTGTTGACCACCGACCTTCCCAACATACTCCCCCTGCACGGCATAGTCGGGCCCTGCTTCCTTGGAATCGACAAACGTGGGTAATTCGCCATAGACAGAAGAGCATACACTGAGCGTTATCAAGTTCCCAAGAAGCGAGATGCTCGTTAAATAATAGCTGTGAAGACGCATGAAATGCTCGCTATGCGGATAATCTGACAGACCTGGCTAGCAAAGACATGAAACTTTGCGGTGAACGAAGAGGCAACCTAAACGGGTCCTTTACGTGGAATGCAAGGCAGGGAAACGAACGGCCCGTGTCCTCAACTATGTGATGGCTCCAGAGCTCCAAACTCAAACGGCCCATCGTGCAATCGGAGATACCTAGTGTCAAAGTGCAACCGGGACAAGGAACCAATAGGAGTACTAGGATGGGTGCAAAAAAATTGTAGAGAATCTCTCGCACCTACTACGGTTGCGAGGGCGAAGGTTTTATAATGGTTCGCATTTCCGCCATGGAGCGGTTACCAAGGTGCCCCAAACAGGAGAATTCAGTTCACATGACTTATCAACCCTCAGGAACGCGTATTGGTTGGATTGGAACCGGCGTCATGGGAGCCAGTATGTGCGGGCATTTGATCGAGGCCGGTTACACGGCCACGGTATTTTCTCGTACGCGGTCCAAGGCAGAACCCCTCCTTGAGCGCGGCGCCTCTTGGGCAGAATCTCCACGGGAAGTTGCGGAGCAATCCGATATTGTCTTTTCGATCGTAGGCTTTCCCAGTGACGTGCGTGAAGTGGTCCTTGGTCCACAAGGGGTTCTCGCAGGGAGCCAGGCCGGCAATGTTTTTGTTGACATGACTACCAGCGATCCCTCGCTGGCGGTTGAAATCTCCCAAACGGCAGCCGAGCGGAATGTTTCCAGCGTTGACGCCCCTGTCTCCGGGGGTGACGTCGGCGCACGAAATGGGGCGCTATCCATTATGATCGGTGGTGATCAACAAACGGTGGAGGCGCTGGCGCCCTGTTGGGAGGCCATGGGGTCCACTTGGGTCTGGCAAGGAGGTCCCGGCGCAGGACAACATACCAAAATGGTCAATCAAACCTTGATTGCCTCGGGGATGGTCGGCGTCTGTGAGGGTTTGCTCTACGGCTACCGCGCTGGTCTTGACCTGGACAAGGTGATGCAGTCGGTTGCCAGTGGTGCGGCTGGCAGCTGGTCGCTCTCCAATCTTGGACCGAGGGTTATTGTTGGCAATTTTGATCCTGGGTTCTATGTCGAGCACTTCATCAAGGACATGGGTATCGCGTTGGCAGAATCGCGTCAGATGAACCTTAAGCTTCCGGGCCTTGAGCTTGCCGAAGGACTCTACCAGGAGTTGGCAGCCCAGGGCCACAGCCGGAAGGGAACCCACGCGTTGATGCTGGCCCTGGCCAAGATGTCGGAAGTCGATTGGAATCCCACATCATCGAACTAAGTTTTTAAGAGCTCATGTTCGCATTTCGCGATGCACACTCCTCAAACTGGTGGCTCCCACTTTACAATAGGAATACGTTTTATGTTCTCAACTATTGCTGATCACCTGGGAATCCTATGCATCGT
Source organism: Planctomycetaceae bacterium (assembly GCA_002713555.1). The sequence continues at coordinate 8,187 of PATG01000094.1, read as the reverse complement.
GCCCTGCCTTTTCTTGTTTTGATCATTCGCTTGACCCATATTTCATCCAGGACGCTCATGTGCTGGCTAAACAGAAAACGATACGAGTTGTAGAATCCGAGTTCAAAAGTTTGTTCAATGGCACGGACTTGACGGGCTGGGACGGTGATCCACGACTTTGGTCCGTCTAAGAGGGGGCTATTCACGGTGAAACGACAAAATAAAATGCAGCCGATAGAAATACATTCTTGATTTAGCAAGACGGTGGCAAAGATAGAGTTGTAAAGAACTTTGAACTGCGGTTCACATTTCGCTGCAACGCCTTCAATAATTCAGGAGTCCAATATCGCTCGAGGCGCCTGGAGAAAAAAAGAGACAATGCCTGGATTGTTAAAGGCTACCAGCATGAAATGCGTAACGAGTACAAGCTTCCCAACGTTCCCGGTTTCATCTGCGACGAGCGAGGAGAGCATGGGCGCCTTTGTCTCGTCCGTCAAATAGCAGAGCGTAAAGCAGAGAAAATAACAATAACTGCCAAGTCTTTGATAGACCAAAAGAAATTCACCAAATTCATGAAGGTAGACGCCTGGGATGAAGTGGTGATTGTCGCGCAAGACAACCGTATCCAACATTATCTTAATGGTACACGGATCCTTAACTTCACAGATAACCATCCTGAGTTAGCGTTGGCCGAAGGCATCATTGCTTTGCAGCTGCATGCGGGCAAACCTATGTGGGCAGAATTCAAAGACATTAAAATAAGAGAATTGGACTTAAATGCTGCCTGCTCAGAAGCAGCTTGATTTGCAGACCAGCGATAATCCTAGATATCAGACTTTTTGAAATCATGCTCGTTGAAAGTCGGCTCTTTCATCTTATGGAGATCGTTTTATCTGCCCTAGTTTCCTTTGATCTTTGGCAGCTTGCTAGCGACGGCAATGCGCTTGTGTAGTTGTTGAGCCAATTGGTCAATCAAATGCGAGTGTTCTGGTAGTTTGGCCAGGTTTCTCATCTCGTTGGGGTCGTGTTGGTGGTCGTAGAGTTCGATTCCTTGAACTCCTTGTTCGCCCCATTCGGTGTAACGATACCTGGCTGTGCGCAGGCTGTACCCATTCGCATACTGTGTGAGCGCTGCTTGCCGGGGTTGATGTTGGAGGTCGCTCAGCACGGGTGCCAGGCTGACACCAGCAAGGACGGCCGGCCGATCGATGCTGCAGAGATCAGCCAAAGTAGGATAGATGTCGATCATTTCGGCCAGAGCCGTCGTGGTTGTCCCAGCGTTTGTGGCATTGGGTGTGGCAAGGATCAGCGGTACACGAGCAGCATTTTCGAAGAGTGTGGTCTTCTGCCAATGTCCATGCTCGCCCATGTGATAACCGTGGTCTGACGTGAAAACAACGATTGTGTTTTTGGTCAAACCCGTTTGTTCAAGAGTGTCGAGTATGCGTCCTACTTGAGCGTCAGCAAAAGTGATGGAGGAGTAGTAAGCTTGAATTGCCTGACGAGCCAGGTCCTCGGGAAGATTGCGTTGCGCTTTGCGATGCGTAAGTGATTTCCGTGCAGGTAGAGGTAACGAGTCGAGGTAACCAGGGGGTACTGTGGGGAGCTTGATTTGGTCGAGGGGGTACAGGTCAAAGTATTTTTTAGGAGCCACATACGGAGTGTGTGGACGGTAGAGCCCAACCGCTAAAAAAAAGTGCTTGCCTTGTTCAGCGTACTGTTCCAATAACTTACCAGCTTCGGTCGCGGCGATGCCGTCCGTTTGTTGCTCGTCGGTACCGTCAGCGGCAAGCCAACTGAGAGTGCCACCAAACTTCCCGGGTTCCAACGAAAAGATTAAGTCTTCGTCGTCCTTGTCGCGACCTCGTGGGTTGATCGTGTAGTCCCAGGAGAACGGATCATCGTGTCCACTGGTGCCAATGTGTTTGGGGACTCCATAGTGAAATATTTTTCCGATCCTGGTGGCAAAATAACCTTGCTTGCGAAACATTTGTGGCATCGTTTGCACATGAGTCAGATGTTTGCGAACGTAAACGGCATTCTGGAGGATGCCTGTTTGATCAGGGTACAACCCCGTCATGAAAGATGCACGACTTGGACCACAGAGTGGAAACTGACAGTAGGCGTTCTCAAAACGAACACCACGACGAGCAAGGTGATCTATATGAGGCGATTGCACAAGGGGATGTCCATAGCAGCCAAGATCGCAGTTTAGATCGTCGCAGATAAGAAATAAAACATTTGGCTTGTTGGTTTCTGTTGCGGAGCAGAAGCTAATGCAGTCAAGCTGAAGGCAAAAGAAAATAAGTGTAATGGTGAAATGGTAGCGCATGGAAATTGAATACTGTCTGAGGATTTTATTGGTTGGAGCGGTCACCTAAGATACCATATGCGGGTTAGTCCGAACATCCAAAGGACTTTAGGATTAGATGCAATCTTTTACAAAACAAAATTTTTGTAGAAATGTTTTATGCTTCGATGGTCGCCAAGGCCGATTCAGGTGATGCTACAGCGCGACGACTAGTGGATGCCTATTCGCGCCGTCCCTCTGTGGAGCTGTACGATCTCGAAACGGATCCACTGGAAATGAACAATCTTGCTGACAATCCAGGCCAATCTGCCAGAATCAATGCCCTGCAGCATCAATTAACAACTTGGATGTCCGAGCAGGGAGATATGGGCATGCCGACCGAAAAAACGGCCCATCTGAGGCAAATGAAAAACATTAAAAACAACCATCCATTTGACGCTATGAAAGTGTTAGCAGAAGAGGCTCGAAGCGTTAGTAACTAACAGAGTTGAAAATCATCAAGTAGCTACCAAGCCACCCATGATGCTCATGAAGGACGGCTAGTTCTGCTGACGCACCAGCAATTGCCATTACGAGCAAGATTCAATTCGCCAGCAGATTTGCCTGACTTTGTCGGTTCACAGCTTGGCTCATTACATTAGTCGTCCCTGATGAATCTTCTATTACCTTGAAATAGCGGTTGGCTTAGCCGTTTGTAGTTCGCTGAGCACTTGCTTGGTGATTTTCCGAACCAAGGCTTCCACATCGATCGATGCAGGTGGAGTCGAGTTGACGGGACTCCCATTTTCACGGGGCGCCTGTGGGGTAGGGAAACCGCGCCGTTCAACGCCAGCTTCTTCCCAGCGGTCTCGAAAGATATCGTTGGAGCAGATATCGCAATCCCTGTACTTTTCTTTCAGACGAGCGTCTTCAAATCCAAGCTTTTGTTTTAAGTTGAGTAATTCCTGAGTCTGATTTTTACTAAGAAACTCAATGTTTCCTATCTGTTTGGCCAGAATTAAAACGCGACAGTAGGCATCCAACATTTCAGTGCACCAGTAAGCCTCTTCAACATTTTTACCGAAGCTAACTGTGCCATGATTGGCCAGAATGACTATATTGGTGTCTTGTACAAAGGGTAAGATTGTTTCTGCAAATTGCTTGCTGCCAGGAGTTTCGTGTCGAGAGATTGCTACATTGCCCAAGAAAACCTCGACTTCAGGTAGCACACTCTGAGGAATGGGTTCGCGTGCCACAGCAGATGCGATCGCCGATATCGTAGATTTCTTGTTTCATTTGATGGACGTTCATGATTGCTATTGGCCTTTATTGATTTGAAATGTATGGATCTTAAAACAGTAGGGACTGACAAGATATGGACTATCGAAGATAGCCGCTGCTTAAGTATCAACGGCTTGATCGTAGAGCAAATGGCGGGGAGTCTTTATGCTTTCGCGGACAGCAAGGTATCGCCACTCTCAATTCTGCAGAAGGTTGTTTGATCACTGGAGTCGTTCATGTTGACGCACTCAACTATTTGACGCAATTGACCATGTGTTTTCTTGCCGAAAATTTCCACAAACCTTGCGAGGTAACTCTTGTCATATAACAACCAGATGAATGGAAGCAAGCATTGCAGTGTAAAGAGGAGCCCACGAAATGTACTGCCAGGACTCTTTTGGCTGTCACAACTCCCCATTCCTGTTGCCAAACAAGAGGGATGGTACGGGTTATGCTAGATTGGTTGGTCTTCAACGTAGTCCATTGAATGCGTGTGTAGAGTACATCATTGCTCTAAAGAAAAGATAAGTAGAGAATACAGCCTTCTGGTTCCTGCACGGACTTTTGAAAGATGAGGAGCTCATGTCAGAGAAACATTACATCGCTTGCGATTTGGGAGCCGAAAGCGGTCGGGTCATCCTGGGCCGATTGGCAGACGGAAAATTGCAGCTCGAAGAAGTGCATCGATTTGCGAATCAAGTCGTACGCATTCAAGATTCAATGCGCTGGAATCTATTGGGGATCTATGAGGAACTCAAACAAGGTCTGCGCAAAGTGGCGGATCGGAATATACCGGTCGCCAGCTTGAGTGTTGATTCCTGGGGAGTGGATTATGTCCTGTTGAATAAGCAACAACCAATGCTTTCTTTGCCCTACCATTACCGCGACTCACGCAGTGAATTGCCCTACGAGCAAGCACTACAGCAGGTGGGCCGGGAACTCATTTTCGACAAAACTGGGATTCAGTTTATGGCGATCAACACGCTTTATCAATTGATGGCTGAAATTAAAGAGAACCCTGAAGTCGTGGGTGTTGCGGATCAATTCTTGAATATTGCCGACTATTTTAACTACCTTTTTTCCGGTGTGGGATGTGTCGAAGTGAGCATGGCCAGCACCACTCAGTTGTACAATCCCAAGTCGCAGGAATGGTCTGCCAAATTGATCCAGCAATTCAATATGCCAGAAAAAATCTTTCCTCCAATTGTAGANTCGGGNTCCNNNCTGGGACCTCTGCAACAAGAGCTATGTGCGGAGACGGGNCTCGCNGATATTGATGTGGTGGCTACTTGTTCCCACGATACGGGAGCGGCGGTTGCTGCCGTGCCCGCTGAAGGAGAGGGATGGGCCTACTTAAGTTCGGGNACGTGGTCGTTGATCGGTGTTGAGTTGCCCCAGCCTTTGATTCATGAAGCGGTACGAGAGCATAATTTTACCAATGAAGTCGGTTTGGCCAACACGACTCGTTTTCTGAAAAANATTGTCGGCCTGTGGCTGCTCCAGGAATCGCGACGTGCCTGGTTGCGACAAGGATTGGAATTGGATTATGCAGAGATCAATCGTCTTGCCGCAGAGGCCGAGCCGTTTCGTTCCCAGATTGATCCTGATGACCCGCGGTTCCTCAGCCCCCAAGACATGCCAGCTGAGATAGTGGCCTATTGTCTCGAAAACTCTCAACCTGCCCCCGAGACACCTGGGCAGTTTGCTCGCTGCATATTGGAGAGCCTGGCCCAGCTCTATAATCAATATCTCAATGAGCTGGAACAACTGACCGATCAAAAAATAACCCGTTTGCACATAGTTGGTGGTGGCAGCCAGAGTAAATTNCTCAACCAGTTTACGGCCAATGCTACCGGCCGNANCGTGTTGGCAGGCCCCGTAGAAGCGACAGCAATCGGAAACCTATTAATTCAGGCCATGGCACTGGGAGATATTGGTTCACGGGAAGAACTTCGCCAGGTCGTGCGCAACTCATTTGAGATCGAGACATACGAACCACAAAACTAAAAAAGGTAAGAACTGCTACTGGAGATCAATGGTCAGCAAACGCCTGCCGAAATGATTGGCCCTTACCTAGTAATACCCCGACAAGACGGGGCTGCGCGTGCATCCATCCGCTTTCTACAGGCAATCACCATCAAAGAGGAAACCATACAGGGTTTCAAAAGAGTCAGCAGAGTTATCTTGTCCAGTGGCTAGGTGACACCGTGTGGAACGTCAGCCCCCAGGGCCCAAACCCGATTTTTCCAGCTCGACTGAGTCTCTACGGAATGAAGCTTGGCGCAAATCAGGATNGCTGACATCATGAAGTGATACTCTGCGAATTTGATGCAGCAGGCCTTGGACTGGCGTCGCTCCAGGGTTGGATTGTATGCAGATGTTTTGAATGTAAATTAAGGTCATAGTCGTGTCGCACTCACACAAACTCACCACTACCGCCACCGCTCTCCTGCTGGCCCTGATCTCCTATCTGCTGCCAGCTGCAGAAGTACTGCAAGAGCGCTGGCTGGCGGACGGTGTTGTTCAGCGCACGTATCCTGACGGGCGCCGCACGCTGATGGTCGGAAAAACAGAACTAGCAGATCGCACGCCCGCGCCGGAGCCACCACCTTCCCAGGTCACGAAAAACGACCGCCACCNGGGTTTTGTACTTTACCAGCGCAGTCCGGAGCAGATTTTTCGCCGTAGCAGCCCGAAAACCCAGGAGCGAATCACCGACCTGCACACTTCGATCGCTCCTGGCGAGACGCGACATGTCCAGTTCGCCATTTATGCCCTGGCAGACCTTGGTCATGTCGAAGTTTNCTCCCCGGCACTGCGGCAGCAGAGTGGACCCCCGTTGCCTAAAAATACTGTGATTCAAGATGCCATCACGGTACGGCCTGTCCGTATCGGTTTCTGGCGAAACTACTGGNACCCCTGGTACCAGGAGGCACCAAAGCTCATTGACCAACCAGGGNCAGCAACCGACGTGTCCCAGGCAGAGAGTCAACAATATTGGGTCAGCCTAACGATTCCTGCTTCGACTGCCGCGGGGCAATACCACACGGTTATCCGCGTCGAACCTGCCAACGGACAGGTCGCCGAATTGCCGCTGACGGTCAACGTGCTGCCGTTTCGACTCGACCCGGGGCGATGGTGGGGCATGTATTACTACCCGGGCTTTCATGAACACACACCGCGCGATTTCGCCGANATGAAGTTGCACGGTGTCAACGCCATGCTTGTTTGCCCACCCGGCATCGTTGAACCGGTACTTAAACGCCAGGGTAACCGTGTCGTGGCCTCCTTCCCGAACACGGACAAATTAATGGCGGAGCTTCAACGGCAGGGGTTTCAACGACCAACACCCTACTATCCCCGCCTGCTCAGCTGCCGCGTGCTGCGAATGTTCAATCGCGTTGATGGACGGAAAATCAAAGACGCAGACTACTACGGCCAGCAAGCTGTAAGCTACCAGGCAAAGGATTTTCCAGACGACTTGAAGCCGGTGATGAAAGATCTTTACCGGCAGATGGTCCAGCACGCCNACGAGGCAAACTGGCCCGAGATTCTCTGGTTTCTGGTGGATGAACCCGGCGCGGCAGCGGAACACATGATGGAAATGGAATGGGCCAAGCTTGAGTTTCGGCTGTTTGCCGAAGCCTGCCCGAACGAGAAGTTGTTCTGCACTGCCTACTCCCAACAGGTTGCAGACGAAATCGGCGTGCAATTGGATGCCCGCAGTTGTGACCTCTGGCGAATTACTGAAGCGGACATGCCCCGCGCCCAAAAAGAAAACGTGCAGTTATGGGCCATCCGCTGGCTGTGTCAGTACAACACCTATCAATTCCCACGCCATTTTGCCGGTTTCGGGCTCGATAGGTTAGGNCTCCACGGGTACACCGAATGGACCTACTACGGGGCACCCGTCTACCGGCCACTGGATCAGGTTCGCGATGTTCAGGGCTGTCATTACGCATTCACCGACGACCAGGGAAACCTCCTGAGCACAATCACCTGGGAAGGTGTTCAGACAGGGATTAACGATGCGCGTTATCTTGCAACCTTGCAACGACACATCGCTGCCGGTCGGGAATCGCCGCAGCAAGAACATCAAAATCTGGCCACCTCAGCCCAACAGGCACTGGATGGAGTTCTCGCGGATATTCCACATCATGCGGCATCCCCACNCCATCTCGACCAACTTCGTGAGCGCGTGTCTCAACAAATCATGCGGTTCGTTGACGCTGGCCTTTCACCAGAGCGTTAATTGGCGCGTTTNTGCGGCAGTTGCCCTCGCCTCCATACACTTCCAGCGGCAATCAATGAAAGCCGGTTGTTTCGCCACATTTGCGACAACACCGAGGGGCAGNGATTCGCAAAAGAAGACCGAAAGCGATAGCGAGACATCGGTTATGCGAACCGGTGCNACTCCAGGCCAGGNGGNGCCAACCCCCCAGAGCGGTCGGGGAGGGATTCGAACCCCCGGTACCTTGCGGTACGCCGGTTTTCAAGACCGGTGCATTCGACCACTCTGCCACCCGACCNATCNTGGAAGGCAATTTGCCGCAACCTTGACGCCCACCGCCCGCTAAGTTACAAGGAATGGTCATGTAGTTCCAGGTCGACACAACTTTCCACCCCCTATTTTAAAT
>PATG01000093.1 GCA_002713555.1 Planctomycetaceae bacterium | reverse complement strand
TTATGAATAGTGATAGGTACACTTGCAGTCGCCATGCCCATATCATCATCACGTAAGCGAACATTCACCTCGAAAGTGTCACTCGATGTGGCCGTGGGGTTGTTGTCCAGGTACAGATGCGATGTCAAGATCGAGCTTGCTCCGGGATCGAGAACGATTGATTCGACAGCGGATCCATCCCCCCAATTAATTTCAACCGTATGGGTATCGAACTGGTCAAGATTGCTAAAGGAAACGAATAAGCCAACCAGTGCGCCCCCCTCAGTCGTACCTTCCGGAAAAGCAAACAGATTTTTAATTGTTGGCGGCGAGTTCTTAGTAAAANTAGAATTCGAAGCATCGGTGCTCTGGACAGCTGGAATATCACCAATAGGATCGTCAGCCAACTCGCCCGCCTGAACAAACTCCCCCGGTTCGANCAGCGGTCCTAATACCAATCCTGCTCCAGCCGCATCGAGAACACGACGGCGCTCTAAACGGCGCGGCGCAAGTGCCTGAGCATCCCATGAAACTTGTCGCGATCGACGGACCGGCCCCCAGTAGCGGGCTAGCAGTGTAAAGAGTCCCATGGGCAGATAACCGATCCTAAAAAGAGTGCGCACCTCATTCGATTATTTGAACAAAACTATAAACTTGTCAAACAAGCGAAACCTTAACGATTGCACCTGCCGATGGTGATTAAATCAAAAAGACTATAAAGACAGTGCTTTTTCTATCCTCACCTGGAAACTTGGGGGAAATTTGTCGAATCTAACGTTTCCAGGGATCGTGCGGGCAAGAGCGAATTTTCTTGAGAAATTGATTGTAGGAGGCCGAATCACGATGCTAATAGCCGATTCCAGCTGTTGCGGTCTCTCCAGAAATACAAGAGTACGATCCGATGCAATCCCTCATCCCTAAAATAGCTGGCTCAAAGATTAGCCTNCCACGGCCAAAGCTGAATTATCCCTGGCACTCTGGTCTCTATGTGATGGTCGCCGTCGCAACTATTGGTTCTCAACCAATTGGCAATCAACTTTGCGCCNCCCAGCCAGAAAACCTCTTCAGAAAAAACACACCACAGGACACACGACTAGTTCATACACATACGATTGATCAAGAAAATAGTGTCGGTGGAAGGGCGNCAGGAGAACGGGGTTCTCAAGAGCGATTCCTTTCATTCCAACTATCGAGTGTCAAGCCTGTCGACGTGACAGCATGGCAACACCAGAAACGACCCTCCCAGCCTGAGAATGGGATGCCGACGATTGCGCCGATCGCTGTGCATTGGCAACATGGCTATCTGATGCGAAGCCAATATATCGATGCGAATACCTCCNAAAAAAGCAAGCCCCTTCGAGCACTCTCCGAAGAACTTACCATCCCGGGTCCAGCCGAACTGGAAGACTCCTCACCAGCAAACAAAGTGAAGGAAATAGAAGCAATTCTCGAATCAGACTCAGCAGACCTNTCAGGAATAGATTGCTATACGACAGCGCCGCTCTCAACAATTACAGTCGACATCGGACTTCCGTCTGGCAAACTCCCTACCAATGCCTTTGAAATTTGCAAGGATAAGATTCCACCCATTGAAGATCCACGCACGGCTTCTGGTTGGATGATATTCGATTACCATTGGTCTGCCACACATATGCAGCATCGGCCCTTGTACTTCGAAGAACTCAATGCCGAGCGTTACGGATACACGAGCAGTTATTTTTTCCAACCCGCAATCTCTGCCGGACGATTCTTTGCTACGATTCCTGCCTTGCCGTACAGGATGGCTGTCAATTGCCCTTGTGATTGCAATTACACTTTAGGGCATTACCGTCCTGGCAGTTGCAATCCGTGGCGCTGGCATCGCTGGCCCCTCAAACTCTCTGCCAGTGCTATCGAGGTTGGTTTTGNAGCAGGCATGATTCTAATTCTGCCCTGATCTGCGACCCAAGAACGTGTCTCGAATTTTAACCGTCCAGTGCCATCCAGCGCATTTCCTGCCCATCTTGTTCGAGCCAGATTGTGGAACTGATTTCATCCGTTTTAAATCCCAGCGATTTGGGACGTACCACATCGTGCTATGCCTTTTCGTAATGAAAGATTCTCTTCCAAAGGCAATNCCGAAAATGTTCGTTCCTGACGACACTTGGAAAGTCCTACCACTGCATAGTTGTCTCTAAATGCCAGTCCTCGCGCATAGCCTGGACAAAAAGTTATCGGCTCAAGCTTCCCACTCTCTACATCTACATAGCCAAAANGACAACGATCCTCAGCGGACAACTTACTCAAAAATGCAGGTTNCCAAAGAGGTTCAAAACTGTACCGTTCGTTGACTGTTGCCAAACATCCAAACAACGTATTGACAAATACCACGCGACCGTCCACGCCAACAGAAACNNCATGGATATCTATATCACCGGTGGTGTAACCTACCTAAGGAACATAGAGACGGTCGAAACCTTTTTCGTCCGGGTCTTCAAACATCACGTTCTCTAAACGCCAGACTTGATAGAGCGAGCTGATCCAGATTGTCTGGCCGTCACTCCATAGCCCCAAGCAGCGATTGAAGNTGCGTTCAAAAGCAGATAGCGAGCCATCCGGTTTAAGCCCAACCAAAAAACAGCTTTCCTGCCTGCTAGGTANTAAAAGACAAGCTGCAACGGTACTGCGCCAGCCATGAGGTAAAGTCTCGCGAGGCTTGTATTTCTAATTTCGGAGATCCCTCAGGACTCTCTGTCAAGGATAGTGTCTTCTTGGTCAAGGTTTGAACTAAGAGTCATGCTCGGAACGCCACAGAGGGCGTTCCCTACAGGATTCNTGGATAGGCTCGAAGTCCCATCNGCTGCGAATCATACCGTATTCCAAAGATAACTTGTGGTAGAAAATTNCAACATNCTTTTTATGGGTCTACCATGGCAAACGCAACATTTGTTGTAAAGTCCGATAGCTGATGGTACTTAAAGTGCTACGACGGGCCTCAATTTTGGCAATGCCACGAGCACCAGCTAAGAGGTTCAGGTCTTGCCTATTGAGCTGAACTTGTACGAGGTGGTATTTACCCGTAGCAATCGCGGAATCTTCCGTTGTTTGAAGTGTAGCGNGGTGCGCGACTTCAATCACCGTACCTTCNANCACACGCACGGGGGCTGAGACAAGCAAGATCCTTACGGAATGACCAGGTCCTATCTCAGCAATATCGTCCTGTGAAATGGCAACGAGCGCTTCCAGGTTCTTCGGGTCACCGATCGTGCAGAGAACAGTTCCTGGTTCAATCCAGCAGCCAATATTTTGAGAGTCCAAAGGCAACCCGCCCCAGGTAGGCAATCGATCACTGCCAAAGTTTTCGTTTTCGATAGGTGGAGGTGCAATCACAGTCCCTGATCTCGAAGCCCGCAGAGTGAGTTGTTCTGCTTTCTGGCATAGCTCCTCCAGTTGGGCTTGGGCGTTCTCCAAGGCTACCCGAGCTGTAGGCAATTGTTGGGATGATTGTTTATTCCAAGCCCGCAACGCACCCAACTGTTCGTAATGGATGCGACGTACTTCGTATTCACCCTTTTGACGCTCCAACGCCAATTTGTTTTCAGAGCTTGATAAGCGGGCCAAAACATCACCGGCTTGGACGTGTGCCCCTGGGTGAACAGCATATTGCAATTCACCTGCAGCGGTAGCATAGACCGTTTGTCCTTTAGAAGGAATAAATACTGCATAACCGGTCACCGATTGATTGATTGGCCAGAATAGCAACAATCCAATCACTGCGAACACACCTACAAGCAGTAGTCCAACACGTCTCCAGCGCAACCGAGATTGTACCGTAGGGTTGCTTGCCAAACGCCAGATTGTCTTCAATGGACTAAATAAGATACCCGCCACAGTAAAGACTCCCAACGTGTAGACAAGATTCTCGGCGTGATAGGGACGTGCCCAAACGAGTAGTACGGCAAAGATTCCCAACAACACAAATAATAAATAGATACGTGCTGCAATTGCAAAAAACAACATGCCTCGCCGCTGTTGCGGAGTGAGCAAGGTATCCTCTGCTTGTAGCTGACCTAAAAGCCAGCGCTGCACTTTTGTAGGCAAAAGTCCTTGTGCTCGGCTGGCTAAATTGGGCACTTCGACCAGGTCGGACAGAATATAGTAACCATCGTAGCGCAAGAGCGGATTTGCGTTGACTAAGAATGTCCCCACCGAGCAGACCACCACAATACTAAAACACCACGTATGCAGCAGGCCAGGCTGCGTATGCCACCAAACAACAAACGCCGATAGGGCAAGTACGAATTCGACAAGCATGCCAGCAGATGAGACCGCAATCCGCCGCCACTTCGACGGCAAACGCCAGACATCCGAAACATCGCAATACAGACATGGCAGACAAGCCAGCAGCAAGACTCCTATTTCATGACAACGTCCGCCCATCTGTTGACATGTCACCGCATGTGCTAATTCATGCAGTACTTTAACGAGTGCAATCGTCCCCAGCCAAAGGAACCAGTACCTGGGTTGGGCCAGTTCCTGCATACTTTCGAGCAGTCCGGGAAGGTGTTCAACCACGGTGCCACCCTTTGCCAGCAACAATGCCGCCACATAGAAAACAAGGATCAAAACACCCACAAGCGCTGGCCAGGAAAAAATCCAACGAATACGAGCATGCAAAGTATCGATCCAACGCGTTGCATCAAAACTACCTAGACGAAAAGATAACAAACTCATCAGGCTTTGTATTCGCTGCTGATGCAATTGGCGCTGGCCACGTTCCCTGAGTTGCTCTCCCTGTCCACTAGCCGTACTCAATAACAAACCTTGGTTGTATAACTGATTCAGACCCTGTTGCAAAACCTCAAGGTTTATTCGCTGCGGTGCAAATCGTTTTTGAAATTCTTGCCGCAGCATACGAAGCGATGTGGTAGCATCAAGCGACTCAAGCAGAAAGTGTTCGGTAGCTGTGAGGTGGAACATCTCCAGTGTCAAAGGATCTTTGACAACATAAGCCGACTGCCCCGCATACATGACGGGCACGACTTGTAAGTCGCAGCGAGCACGCAACGCCAAAGGTCGATCAGCAGCAGACAGGTTTGTATGTGTGACGGGAGACATCAGGTAAGACTATCTCTTTTATTCTGGCAATACTTTCAAGACACCCTGTTCCCCGGGTAGCAACTGGCCAGCGGAGTTGGGTACTTCAGCCCAAACACGAACTTGCTTGGTGACGGGATCGATTTCAGGGCTTACAAAACGCAGGACACCCGGATGAAGCTCACGCTTGTCTGCTGAACCAACTTCAATCTGAACCGTTTGACCTACCATTTCTAAGTTCACTTGATTGGCTGGCATAAAGCCTTCGGCACGCAATTTGGCGACTGCTACCAATCGCAAGACTGGTTCCCCTTCTTCAACCCATTCTCCAACCCGACCACGCACCAGTACCACAATTCCTTCAAAGGGGGCACGCAGTTGATGCAATTGCAAACGCAAACGGGCTGCTTCTAATTCATTCTGCTTGAGTTGCATTCCAAAGCGATCCAAACTCAATTCGTGTTCGGCTTGCTTGTGTTGCAATACAATTTTTTCAACCGCAAGTCTTTCCACATCCAACTGCGACTGCGAGATGCTTTTGGCAAATTTTTCGATAGACTCGCGCGATCGCTTGAGTTCGGCTTGGGCAACCTCTAGTGATTTCTGGGTATATTTGATTTGTACTTCATTGTTCGCTTTTGCCTCAGCCTGTGAGTGTTCCAAGCGAGCGCGATCTACAGCCAGACGCACCGCACGGTCATCCAGGGATCCCAAAACTTGCCCCGTTGCAACGGTCTCCCCCTCACCGACAGTCAGGCTCCGCAATAAGCCCGTCTGTTGAGCCGGAACTTCGGCCTCCTGCATAGGACGCAAGACCACCGTCGTCGTTACGGCCAAGCTTGGATTACCAAGCAAGATTGTCATGAGCATGCCATTCAGGCAACTAAACAATCTCATGTGTTTTTCTCCTCTGGTCCTCAAAAAACCCACCACGAGTAAACGGTATTCCAAATATCATGCAACCAAACATATCCCAAAGAACGCCGCCCACAAGCAAAACGCACTTGGGCGCTCATCCCTGGACGAGCTGCCGGCAGTCGCTCTTCGTCAACATGGACGATTGCTTGAACTGCACGAGGATCCGACTCCAAGTCGCGATCAGCATGTACGGTTGTGGCGCTCACGGATTCTAAGTAACCGTGAAAGGTTTGGTCAATTTCCCCCGTCAATCGAAAACGTACCGGCAATTTGGCAGGTTGTGTTTTGCGCTGCGCTTCGAGAACATGCCCTATACAATCTTGGGACACATCCACTTTGAGTTGCCAACCGGCAGATATATTGGCCACCGTGAAAAGAACCTGTCCACGTTCTACAGGACGTGCTCTGAGCAGGTTTTGCGCGTCGAGTGTAATAATTTTACCTGCAATAGGGCTACGCAAAATCAATGCGTCTTGTTGCGTTTTCAGGATCTCATGTTGCTTCAATAGACTTGCCAGCTGCTTCTCTAACTGCTGTGCTTCGGCAGACAGAGGAAGCCGTCCAGTGGGTTCTTCTTCGCGTGCTTGCCGATCTGTTCGCGCGACAGCAATGGCCTCCAGTCGCTTGCGCACAGTAGCGATTTCTCCTTGGACTCGTTCAAATTCTAAATCCAAACCGAGATCTTCGAGTACCGCCAGCACATCACCCTCTTGCACTTCGATACCATGCTGAACTTCCACTTTTTGCAAAGTACCATTCGTGCTTGCAAAGACGTCCCGTTCAACTGTAGGAACAAGGGTTGCCGGTGCCTCAATTTCAAAATCGGTCTGCACCCCTATCAAAGCCAAGATCAGAGCTACCACTGCACCAGTAATGAATCTTCTACGTGTTAACCCCCAAGACTTCGTCCAGCGATCCCAACGATCGGCCCAACGTAGCGTTGTCCGTAAAGGAAACCGATCTAACCAGGTTGACTGCCGTAAGGCTGGCTCGCACAGTGCTGCTAGTTCAACTACCCGTTGGCATGAAAATTCTTTGCTTTGTGTACTGAATAATTCGGCAATCAATACCCATTCAGGCAGTCTATGTTTTTGACGAGTATGGGACGAATCGCGTTCCATTGTATTCAAAGTTAAGGGTACTGCTACTATCCGTCGTGCCTGCGAATGATCAATGTAGTGTTCTAGTAATTCGGTTAGCTCCGAGGGCAACTCGTCGCTTACCATGCCGTTGTAGTCCAAGGGTTCATCCCAACTGGCTATCCGCGTTGCCAGTTGTTCTAGCTGCCTGGTCGTATCACCCCGAGCCTCAACTCGATCGACACCACTGGCAGACACCAGTTGCCATTTTTTGCCATGACGTCTCACGACACTCAATCGATCTCCATCCACAAAACGCCGACCCTCATTGGCGATCTCGAATGCGGTCTGCTTGAGATCTGGAGAACGATGAATCCGACGTAATAATTCCAGCGATTGTTTGTGAAGCCCATGCTCAGCTTGCAACGCACGCAGCTCATCAAAGGTATGAAAGTCCGCAGCAACATGGCAAATCGTGTCCAGATATTCCTGCCAACCACGTTCGGTTGCCGGGCTACTACCGGAGCGCATGAACAATTCGACAATAATCGGCGGCATTCCACCTGCTTTGGCAGGTACCGCTCCCAGCAGAAGCACGGCATCGGTAGGATTCTTGATGGCCTCTTTACTGCCACTTCGCGGAGGTATGAGCTGAGGTGCATCCGAACCACGCGCAAACTGCAATAATTCCTGATGGGCCGTTTTGGCAATGGAATCTTCGGGTTCGATCAGCTGATCGAAATTGATGTGATAGCATAATTCCATCCCTCCTTGGGCTGCTGGCAACCAAATGGCTCCTCCAACTGCAGCTAGCGTCGAGACACTGCCATCCAGAAGTTGTCTATAAAAGTCCGCTCGCGCAATCGGTTTGCGTGTCAGCTGATGAAGCTGATCGACAAATTTCTCCAGCTGTTGCCAGCCAGTGTCAATCGAAGGATGGCGCGGGGTTGTGGGCATCTTTCCAGTATATCCATAGCTCTCCCGCAAGCTGCTAGTCAGCACGAGCTTGCATCAGAAACTTCGAAACAAAGGGGAAGCAGAATCCGACCTGGCAAACTGCGCAAGATTTACAGCTTGTGTCGGAAAAGCTGGTAGTAGCAGTCATTACACGTCGAAAATGATTGCGAGACCTTCACTTCCTTGGGATGCGTACGTATTTTCTTTATCAATGATTCTCGCATGAAGCGAAACGAATTCCACAAAATGCTGTTTCTATTGCTTATTTCCCTGATCCTGGGAAATAGCTTGGGCTGCCGATCGCGCGGTACAGAGCGTTTCAAAAGTTGTCAAAATGACGACTGCTATTACACGCTGGCATCGCAAATAGAGTATCCACAAGTGCAGCAATGCTGTTCTACAAGTGAAGAATGGGCCGCCGCAGAACCACTCACATTAGGGTCAACGACCACACCCGAATACTGGGATATTCCGTTAGAAGAAGTCATCCACCTGGCTTTGGCCCAATCCAAGGTGCTTCGCGACCTGGGAGGAGCAGTGCTACGTAGTCCGTCTTCTGCACAAACTTATTGGGACCCAGCACTCCAGGAAACGGATCCACGATTTGGTATCGACGCGGCATTGAGTGCCTTCGATGCCCAGTTCTCCACCAGTGTTTTTGGAGAAAAGAATGACAAAGCACTCAACAATGAATTCTTTGGCGGAGGCACACGTATTCTGCAACAGGACGCGCTGGTTGTGCAATCGCAACTGACCAAAAGAGCCGTCACCGGTTCGGAGTTCACTTTTCGACACAATATTGACTACGATGCCAACAATGCTCCTAGCAATCAATTTCCCAGCGCTTGGAATGCGAATTTTGAAGCAGAGTTCCGACATCCACTCTTGCAGGGTGGCGGAATGTTGTTCAATCGCATAGCCGGTCCTAGTGAAACACCAGGACTTTATAATGGAGTGTTGATAGCACGTGTCAACACAGACGTGGAGTTGGCTGATTTTGAATTGGCAGTCCGCAATCTTATCAGCAATATCGAAAACACTTACTGGGATTTATATTTCGCCTATCGAGACCTGGATACCAAGATATCTGCACGCGATGCTACTCTCGACACCTGGCGACGAGTGCATGCCCTGTACGAAGCCGGCAGACGTGGCGGAGAAGCCGAAAAAGAAGCCCAGGCGCGTGAACAGTATTTCCGCTTTCAAGAAGAGGTACAGAACGCACTCAGCGGTCGCCTCATTGATGGAACACGAACCGGCAATGGTAGTAGTGGCGGAACTTTTCGCGGCAATGGTGGCGTCCATGTTACTGAACGCCGACTACGTCGGATAATTGGGTTGCCACCGAGTGACGGTCGTTTATTACGACCTTCTGACCAACCCTTGACTGCTCCTGTTCATTTTGATTGGTCCGAAACGGCACGAGTGTCTGTGCTTCGCCGGGTAGAATTACGCCGGCAGAGGTTTGAAACACGTCGCTTCGAACTAGAATGCATTGCAAGCAAAAATCATCTCTTGCCCAGCCTCGATGCTGTCGGCCGTCACCGCTTCCGCGGATTTGGCCACCGTCTTCTTGATTCGAGCGGTAACAATCCACGATTCGATAACGCCTATGAAGATCTGACGAGTGGAGACTTCCAAGAGTGGCAATTAGGTTTTGAGCTCAATGTTCCGATTGGTTATCGTCGGGCATTTGCTGCCAACCGGAATGCCGAATTGAAGTTATGTCGAGCACGGGCCATTCTTCGTGAACAAGAGCATCTTGTACTGCATGAAGTCGCTTCCGCCGTAGCAGAAATGCAGCGTGCGTATGTCGTTTCTCAAACGAGTTACAATCGACTGGATGCAGCACGCGAACAATTGGCTGCCGTGGAAGCTGCCTTTGAAGCAGACAAAGCACCCCTTGATCTACTGCTTGACGGCCAAAGACGTTTAGCAGACGCCAACAGTCGCCATTATCGTGCTTTGACCGAATATGCGATAGCCATGAAGAATGTTCACTTTGCCAAAGGAACCTTACTCGACTACGACGGAATATTCCTAGGCGAAGGAAGTTGGCCGCGCAAAGCCTACCAAGACGCGGCTCGCCGTGAAGGATTAAGTGGAAAACCTAAACCACTGAATTATTCTTCAGCGCACGCACCACGTGTGACTTATGGACCTTTCGAACAACACCTGGATGAGATTGAACTTCCAGAAGAGTTTCTTGATATGTCCTCCCCAGAGGAACTTACAGAGGAAACCAAAGAGGCTGTAGAAAGCGATCATCAAACGCTCCCAAACGATATCTTTGCTCGATCAGAAAAAGAAAATGCCGATCAGAAGACCACCGTAGCATCCTACCAAAGCGAAGCGACTGCTACCTTACCAGCAGATGAACCTTAAAGAAGATACTTAATGACTTGCAGCCGTAAAAGCTAAAACTTGCGAGTTTGTCAGCTTCACGACTCGACGGATGTAACATCCGGACTAGTTTCTTTAGCAACAAATTCTCCAGATTTTATTTGGCCGTTGGTCGACTCGCCGTGGTCCAACAACAACTGCTCTGCCAAATATTCTGAAAGTGCTGCTGAACTAGGGAAACTCCAGATAACCATGGGTGGAAGTTGTAAACCCAGCACTTGATCCAAGTCTTGGCTTATTTCAACCGCAGACAGTGAATCAATGCCAAGCTCAGCAAAAGGTGTGTCCGCCTGCATGGCTTCAGGATTGAGATTTGCCCTTTGGGTCAGCCACTGAATTAGCCACCGCAAAACTTCTTCTGAAAGCTGTGGCGGGGGAAAGCTGGGGATGCTTTCTAAGAAACCAGGCTTCTCTGACAGGGACTCGATCGACTGATCATTGGTTGCAACGTGCCATTCAGAAATCACGGCCAACTCACCTGCCAAGAATTGTTCGCGACAGCGATTTCGTTGCACTTTTCCGCTGGTCGTCATGGGCAAACTCACAGGTCGAATGAGTAGAATATGGCTGGGATCCAATTCATGCTCACTGACGATCGACTTGCGAATGGCCTGCAAGACTTCGTCCATATCGGCTTTGCGGGATTCGCGGCGGATTTGGTGCACAACAACCAACTGCTCCTGCTGATCTTCAACCACTGAAAAGGCTGCCCCCAGGTCAACAGCATTGTGCGCTTGCCGCACGGTGTGCTCAATATCTTGCGGGTAATGATTGCGACCCCGAATAATAATCAGGTCCTTTAAACGGCCGGTGACAAAAATATTTTCTTCCCAGATAAATCCAAGATCGCCCGTGCGCAAAAACTCCTCAGGTTCTTCATCAGCAAGAGTTGCTCGAAAAGTTTCTTGATTGAGATCTTCTTGGTTCCAATATCCACAGGCCACGCTACCACCTCGGACCCAGATTTCTCCCACGTCCCCATCCGGCAGAACTTGTCGTGTTCGAGGTTCAACAATTCTGATTGTCTGACCGTCGAGCGATACTCCACAACCAACCACGGCCTGAGCTAGCTCGTGGGAGGATTCCACAGGAATGGCTTTGTGGTTCGCAAGTTGGCCGCGGTCAATAAACAAAACTTTTGGTTCAGCAGGCCCTCTGCCACCAGTAACCAGCAATGTGACTTCGGCCATACCGTAACAAGGGTAGTAGGCATCCTGGCGAAAACCGGATGCAGAAAACGCTGTAGCAAAATCCTGCAGCGTCTCGAGTTTGATCGGCTCTGCACCGCAAAAAGCCAATCGCCAATTCTGTAAATCCAATTTCTCACGCTCAGCAGGAGTTGTCTTTTGCATCACCAACTCGTAGCCAAAGTTAGGGGCTCCGCTGATCTCCGCTTTCGTCTCAGATATAAGCTCCAGCCAGCGGCCAGGCTGACGGAGAAAAGTATTCGGTGCCAGCAAGTAGCTTGTTACCCCGACATAGATCGGGCAGAGAATACCTCCAATGAGTCCCATGTCATGGTAAGCAGGTAGCCAAAAAACTCCGACGGGAGCATGATCATTTTCTTCAGCAGGAGCCATTTCGAATCCGACACGAATGGACTCTAAATTGTGCAAAATATTTTGATGGCTGACCATCACACCCCGCGGTTCCAAAGTGGAACCTGAGGTGTACTGCAAAAATGCTAAATCCTGGGAAGTCCGTTCGATTGGCACAAACTCTTTCGCTGAAGATTCATCCAGGATATCCGTCGCTTCCCATGGCACGTTTGCCAGGTAGGGCGACTGCTCTTCCAGATTCAGGCCCTCAAGGACTGAACTGTGCGTGAGCACGAGCTTGGGTTGGCAATCCATTGCAATGATGTCGGCTCGTGGTAACGGCCTGCGCGGCTTGGGATAGGTTGCTGGTACCGGTAAGATACCAGCATAAAGACAGCCAAAAAAACTGGAGATAAAATCAAGTCCAGGTGGATAAACGAGTAAGGCGCGGTCACCCACATCCGCCTGTTTGGACAATTGGCTGGCAACCGCCAACGAGCGGTCGCGGAGTTGGCGACAGGTCAACTCAGACGTATTACCTTTTTCGTCTTCATAGACATAAGCAACACGGTCAGAAAACTGCTCGACACGTTTATCCAGCAGTTCCGTTAGTGTTCCCATACTCAAGCTATGGGAAGAAGAATAATTGCCTAAGTGTTTGCCATGCATATGTTTTGAAAGGCATAAGGAGATCTGAAGCCGCCACAAAGTTCCTATGAATGAAACGTAGACCTTGATCTGTCTGGATGGTCGAAATCAGCGAGCTTGCCTCATGTCAACGATAGTGCCCAGGAAAATTCTGGCAAAGGCGTCTCCCTAAGTTAGCCTTTCACCGTAGATGTACGCAACTGACTGGCGCGGTTTGGGGAAGAAAAAATGGTAATTATCTGCCCTTTAAGCAAGGGCTGCCCAGATAACTATTACAAATTGACTTGATTGATCGGGATCGCTCGAAAATTTCATACTTTTCGTCACGAAGTCGCCTAAGTCGTTTCCTGGTCGCGTTATGTTTCGCTTAAAATGGATCTGACCATTTAAGAGCTTGAGCCTTCCTAGAACCCATTTCAGCCCCCCCTTGTTGTGTCAAGTTTCCCAAGGAATGCGACCCCTGAACCAGGTTTTAAAACAGGTTCTAGGGGAAACTACTGCTGCTCACCCGCCTTGGAGTCTCGCTGGAAACTGCGCGGGACTGCCTTCAGCCCCAGATACTGATTGTTAAGAACAATCACTCCCTGATGAGAAACGGGGGCTTCTTCATCATTCAATGCAATGGCAGGGACTGCGACCTTTCCTATTTGCACATGCGGCTTTCGATTCTCGGGATCGGTAACTATTATCTGCTTGCACACCAATCGATTCCCATGCAGTTGATCGGCTCGCATTTCACTGATGAGGCTGTCTGCACTATCCTTGAGTTGAATGACTCCCATGCGTCGAGGCAACTCTCCGGGTTGATAATTTGGAATCTTGCCTGATCCCATATACACCAATGTCTGGCGAGGATTTTCTTGGTCCTGAATACTCAGGCTTTCACTTAATAATGTGCCGACATTTAAAAACGATACTGGAGTTTCACTTGCCAATGTTCCACTGCGGCTAGCACTCAGTTCGGCCAGAACTAAGTTTGGATTCTGCTGATCCACAATTTGGAGGCTCTGGCATCGAATATCCTTCGACTCGATGCTATGCGTTAGTTTGTCCCGCAAGGCCGCACCCAGTGCAAAAAATAATAGTGGGTACACAATCCAACGTTCGCGTTCTGACATGAAACTCACTCCGAAACAGCCCGAGTATACGAGCTAATAGTACAAAGGGTCTACTACATGGTTTTATCGGGGCGACTAAAATAAATAGCCCCCAGTTGTCGATCAGCTCCTGCTTCATACAACAAGAAGCCCACACATTCGCCGTCGCGCTCGTCCAATTCAATCTCAAATCGACGACGCGTTTGAGACACTTTTTCTCCATCATTTTTATCACTCGGAACGGTTTCAGCAACAGAAGAACTGCTTTCGATGCCCACAAGCGTTACCACTTCAATCGTGCAGCCTATAGGCGACAGGCTGATGATTTCCCAATGACCTAAGATCGGTTGTGATCCATTGACAAGCGACATTTCCAGGGACTCGTTGCTGACAAAATCCCAGATAACTGCTACGTCGTATTTTTCCCAATCCGTATCTGCCTCAGGTTTACTGAGGACCGTTTCAGAAACCTCGTCAGACACCACTTCATCAAACTTGTCCGACTCGCGTGCAGCGCGCGCTACTGCCGTATCGGGGCGTCCTATCCATTTACCACTCAGTTTTGTGGATGTCTTCTGATGGCACCCGAACACGACACTCAACAAGCAGAGAATTGCTAAAAGAATTGGCCGGTTGGTAATTGAAAGAAACTTCTTCATGTGACTATTCCACGACTCATCAGCAAAAAGGGGTTTTACTGCCATTGATCGGTACACGGCTAAACTACCAGTCAGGCACTGGCATACTTTCTATGAGGGCAAAGCAAATCAATTGTACTTACTTCAGGACAACAAACCAATTGCTCAATACTCCGGCTGAGAAAACCCATTGGAATCGATGCTCGAGGGAAGCCAAACCAACTGAACCTGATCGACCGATATATCACCCTTGCAGGGCGGCACTTCATGTTTGTCTAGTACGAGAGTAGCTGGTTCATAATTGAAATCAATATGTTCCAGTTCCGTTTCGAGATCTGATTCCAACTCTTCCAGATCAAGCAGCTTGTGCCCGTCCCAGACGTTTCTTAAATTTTGATCGCACTTTCTCCTTAGCCACATCGCGACTTTCGCGGGCTTGCTGGATCATTCGTATTCGAAAAACGGCCTCGGTTTCTCCAGGCTTAGAGTATGCCTTCAACACTTCACAACGTTGCAAGCAGTATCTTTCTGTGCGATACAAATGATCCTTAAGTTCTTTCTTCCAGGCAGTATCATTTTTTCCTGAGCAAGCTCCGAGGGTAAATCAGCGAACTGAGCATTCGCTTGGGGTTTACCATCCATCCTAGGAGTCGTTTCATAAGTGTGTGCCTCATCCCACATGGGCTCTGGTAATTCAACATGAATTGATTGGAGCACGCTTAAATTCTGCCATCTATCAACATCACTTGACGCTTGAACAAAATGTATTTTGCTCACGCCAAGTATCGCAGATCGGTATTGCAAACTTCTCCCTGCAGGAATCCAATCGGCAGTTGGCCAGTAAAACTGTGGGATCTTGGCCGTGATCACCGGGCGAGAACTTACTTAAGGACATGAATCAACATCGAGGAAATCTCTTCACCACCTTTCATGCGAAAAAAACGAATGATGGCATCTACGAACTTTCGGATCATTACTTTATCGCAACCGAGTCTCTCGAAAGTTTCTGCCAATCCTGCCAACCCGCCCAATCCTCCAAACAAGCTGCTAAATTTTTCGCGCAGTGGGCGAGGTGGACGATACTGTATTTTGGGCGCTTTGCCGATGATGTCGGAAATAGCAGGAAGGCAATTGGCAACGCGAATAAAGTCCTCTGAGTCCAGCCGTTGCTGGGTAAACTCCAGCAGGAGTCCTGCCCCTCCCTGGGCCTGACGGGTGGATACCCCCAACTCCTCAACCAAGTATTCAACGATCTCCATACTAGCTCCCGTTGAGAATCATTGTCTACGCCTCGAGTTTGACGCAGCAGATACGGATGAAATATATGGGCTATACGAATTTCTCACTAGAACGGAAATTGAAACTCCTATTTTCTCGTTCGCGTTGCTCGCGGCAGGAACCTCACCAAAACGCGTATTTCATCCACCTCAGCTACGAAAACCGAGCAGAAGCCATGCCCGCAAGCACCAACTGAGGGTGTTCCCTGCAGGGTTCTCGGATTGGCTCTCAAGAGTAGACTCAAAAAACAGAACTTGCTACCGCAAAATATAGTCTTGCGTTCAAGTCACGGGATCAAGTCGAGCATCACTTGGATAGAAGGGGTGGCTAATGGGATTCGAACCCACGACCTCCGGAATCACAATCCGGCGCTCTAACCAACTGAGCTATAGCCACCGTCGACTAGCCCGGATATTTCATACGCTTCGTAGCGGATGTAATAGGCGAGTTAAGCGTCTGATCCTACAGTTGCCGTCTCAATGGGTCAAGCGAGCAGCTCCTGCCTATCTTACACAAGCCTGTAATTCGCCAACCCAGAAATGACCTGTTCAGCCGATACGCCAACGTCGAGAAGCAATTGTCGCCAAGACACCCAAGGCAAATCCAGCTGCCACATACAAAAGACCCAAGGGGATTTCCAGGGGTGTGACATGAGACAGAATCGTGATCATTTCGATTGTTCCTTAGTTTGTAAGGTCGTGTGATTAAGATAAGTATTTTTGGCGTAGCCTGTAGGTGACTATTGCTGGAGTGGCTGCCTGGATTCCTGTGGCTGCTTGGATTTCAGTGGTTCCTGTTGAAGAAACTCGAGATACTCCTGATCGAGTTGCGCAAAACTTCGACCCGTCAGCTCCTGTAAGGTACTAACTTTGTCGCCGCCCGTATAGACGAGCTGCAGCAGCTTTACCAATGCAGGCCGATAGCGCCCCTCCTGATAATGCATTAAAAAAGTTGCCAGCCCGGCAGACTGACTATAGAGCCTGGCGATATCCTGGCGGCGTTGCAAATCACTCATTCCTAGTGCCGACAGCTCGGCTAGCGGCACATAATAGTCATCGACCAAACGACGATGCCTGGCCGCCGGTAAACGTCCGGCCGAGTGCGTACCCAAAGTAAAATATCGTCCTACCAGGGGATCGCTGTGCTCTTCTAAAGATTCAAAATAACAAGCCACTCCTTCAATCACCCAAGCATTGGCTAGGGCACCTACGTTGCGCGCAGAACGATTAGATTCTTGAAATAATTGATGGACCACCTCGTGGTAGATCGTTCCCAC
Source organism: Planctomycetaceae bacterium (assembly GCA_002713555.1). Next base: position 27,120 of record PATG01000093.1, on the reverse strand, counting down.
ATCCTGGCTTTCACCTGCAAAAAAATGTGTGCTCCGCGTGGTATCAAAATAGATACCCAAAGTCATCTCGATGCGCGGCTGTGCCCCTCGCAGGGCCACATTGTACTGGTCTCGCGTTTTGTAGTAGATCACTTGGAATGGCTTGTTGCGATAACCACTTGATGGCTTGCCATCAAATCGCTGCTGCAAATCTTCTGTCTTTAAAAAAAAACCGCCAACTTGTTGTTGCCATATTTGGTAGAAATCCTCCAACCTTATGGCCAATCGTGCTGCTTCACTTCGGCTATGATTTGTTTTAACTCGAAAATGATCTGTGCGAATCTGCCAGCCTTTATCGATTGTGGCGTGACGACGCTGGTCGTCGGCAATCGAAATCCAACGTTTACCCAAAGGGCGCAGACCCTCTTTCCAGCGTTGGGTATCTGCCTTTTTTATCCAGCCAAATTGCGGATGCCACACCTCATCTTGATCCAACCTCCTCGCAGCATAGCTGCCTGCCCAGGATTCACCCACACGGCGGTAGCCCAAGACTCGACGCGCATCGGCATGATCGGTTTCAAAAACAAGCGTTTGCTCAACCAATCTTAAAGCAAGACCCATATTTCCTTTTTCACAAGCTTGACGCGCCTGATCAAACAAGGAGGAAGCAAGAAGACTGTTGGTCTGAACTGGGACCTTGGCCGGGGCATAAAGGTCATGAGCAACAAACAGACGTTCGCCAAACGTCGATGAGATATCCCCAAGCAACATGAGGATCAACAAATAAACAAATTTCTGCCTCACGTGAGTCTCGCGCATGCGGAGAGTCGATTGCCAAAACCAGCTCCTGGCCATCACGGTGGGATAATCTCTGCCTGTCCCAACTCGCACAAGGCCAATCCAAGCCCCACCTACCCTCAACTCTCTGCAAAGGCCGCATCAAATGCAACATTCGCTGGTGCGAAATCTAGTTGACGGACAAATTCGCACGCTTCGCGCGCCCCGTGCTCTCGATCCATACGTGCGTCTTCCCACTCAACGCTTAACGGTCCTACATAACCAATATCATTCAAAGCGCGTATGATTTCTTCGAAATTGACTCCTCCACGACCTGGGGAACGAAAATCCCAACCACGTCGAGCATCGCCAAAGTTCAGATGGCTTGTCAAAATACCACTCTTACCGTTGAGAGTCACAATAGCATCCTTGATGTGCACATGGTAAATGCGATCGTGGAATTCACGAATAAATTCAACCGGGTCGACGCCTTGCCAAATCAAATGGCTAGGATCAAAATTAAAACCAAATTCTTCGCGATGGCCCAATACTTCGAGAGCGCGTTTTGCGGTGTAGATATCAAATGCTATTTCTGTGGGATGAACTTCCAAAGCAAATCGCACACCACATTCGCCGAACACATCAAGAATTGGATTCCAAGCTGCAGCAAAATCTTCGAACCCCTTCTCAATCATCGATTCAGGGACAGGTGGAAAAGAATAGAGCAAGTGCCAGATTCCCGATCCGGTAAAACCATTGACCACTTCCACACCAAAACGTTGTGCGGCACGCGCAGATTGCATCATGGACTCGGCAGCACGCTGGTTAACTCCTGCACCCCCGTCTCCGGAACTCAGGCCATCCCCCCAAACATGGTCTGGCAATATTGCCTGGTGTCTGGCGTCAATAGGATCGCATACAGCCTGACCCACCAGGTGCGCACTGATTGCATGGCATTGCAAATCATGGCGATCTAATTGTTCACGTTTGGCATTCGTATAATTGTCGTCTTCGGCAGCTTGCTGGACATCAAAATGGTCTCCCCAGCAAGCCAGTTCCATGCCGTCGTAGCCGAATTCTCGTGCTTTGCGAGCCAAATCGTCGAGTGGCAAATCGGCCCATTGGCCGGTAAACAGAGTAACGGGACGCGCCATGGCAGAATTCCTTATCCGCTTAGAAAATTTTGCAAAAAACCAACAAGTCCCAACAATTCTAACCCTCACCAACCGTCGGAGACTAGTCCGTAAATCCTGACAGTTTTCTCGCCAAAAATCCGGAAAGGACTCCATCGACAAACCGGATAGAGTCGTCCCTTTCAGCGTGAGACGATCCAAGTGCTATACTTTCCATACCATGACAAGCAAGGACAAATCGCATTTATGCTGGACCATTGCATTCTCTGTTGGGCTATTGTTCAGCGGCAGGGCCGCCCAGGCGACATTGCCGATTGAGTTAGAAGTAGCAATGGAGCCTGGGAGTTCGCTAACAGCACCTCAGGAATGGACCCGGATTCTTGGCAAAATGAACCTCTCGCGTGTACGCCTGCGCAGCATTCGTTCCACGGATCAACCCAGTGTCACACATGTCCAAGTCGGCAAGAGTACACGCTACCGGGTTCTCGCCATTCTCAGCCATCGGGATGAATTGATCCTGCCCAAAAAGCATTTTCGGATGCAGGACCGTCGCAAACTACAAACCTATTTTGAGCAATTGCCAAACGAAACTCAACGGAATGCTTCGCCGCGCGGCCGATTTGATTTGACCGAGAAGCAGTTCCGCAGGTTATTTACTGAATTATCTCAACCGGTAAGTTTTGCTACGGAGGGGAAAATCTCCAGCGAGGTCCTCCATCAACTACAAAAAAAATTAACTCTTCCCGTTGTACAAACACCTCGTTCGTCCGTACTTCTTGAATTATCTCTGCGTGGTGAACTACAGGGTCTTAGTACGGGTACAGCACTTGCGATCGTGTTGCGACAGCACGGCCTCATGCTGCAACCCGAAATTACGCGCGACAACTCCATGCAGCTCACTCTAGCCACCTACGACAGTCAGGGCGATGCCTGGCCCGTAGGCTGGAAACCCGAAAAGAGTATTCGCCTGATTGCTCCCCAAATGTTTGAACAGCTCACTTTGGAGGCTACGAATATTACTTTTGCCGAGGTGCTCTCACAACTCAAGCCGCGGCTCAAGGTTCCGATCGTCCTGGACCATTGGATTTTGACACAACGAGAAATCGTGCCGGATCAAATATCGGTCAAACTGGCACGTCGGAAAACTTTTCTCAAAGGGGCCCTCAATCGGCTAGCCAGCCAGGCTCGATTGGCTACTGAAATTCGCATTGACGAGCTTGGCCAACCATTTATCTGGGTCACGCAATTCGGAAAAGACAGCCCACGCGCAACCCAATAGCCGAAGTGAGGCACGCCTTGTTCGCCGGGCAAGTTGTGGAATTCCTTGAATCGACTCGTGAAAGTTTCGATAAAAGTCTACCTGGGCTATCGAACAGGATCGTTCCGGCGTTGTCCAACAGCGAACCTCTCCAGTAGCCCTCTGTAGCGTTCCGTTGCACTACGTTGGAATGCGTGTACCTAACCCGCATATTTCATTCGTTTGGGCATCGAAATGCAGCTTTGTTGGAGGGGTGGTGACAAGCGTTTTTCCGGTCCATAGGGATCACTCAAGAATAACTTCTCCATTTCGGATGCAATACGCCGGCAGCTTTGAAAAACGACTTTCAGCGGCTTGCTGGAACAGGAGGTAGTTGGAACAGGAGGTAACAGAGACAACAGAGAAATGTCCTCTGTTTCCTCCTATTCAGATGGATGAACGCCGGTCGCGGAGAATTTGAAATACCGAAGTTGTTTTTGAGTCATCCCTTAGGATGCCGGAGCAGGAGCGGATGAAATATTCGGGCTAGAGCAATCCATCGAGTTCTTCGACCAACTCTGCAAACCGATCCAAGGCCGTCTCCACGGGCTCAGGCCGTGTCATGTCAACACCCGCGTCGCGAAGCAAATCCAGTGGGTACTTGGAACAGCCGCCTTTCAAGAAAGAGAGGTAGGCGCTCAGTTCGCTCGAGCCGCCGTTGAGGACGCGTTCACTCAATGCAATGGCAGCCGACATGCCTGTCGCATACTTGTAGACATAGAACGCCCGATAAAAGTGGGGGATACGCAGGCATTCCAAATGCAATTGCTCGTCAATCACAAAGTTCGGCCCAAAGTAGACTTTCAATAATTTCGCATATTCACTTTTAAAACAATCCAGTGTCAACGGCTCTCCTGACTCTGCCAATTCGTGAATGATTTTTTCGAACTCTGCAAACATCGTTTGGCGGATAATTGTGCCGCGAATTGCATCGATATCACGATTGATGAGATAGGCGCGCTGTTGTTTGGATTTAGCTTGTTGCATAAGGTTCCGACTGAGCAATTGTTCGTTGAAAGTACTGGCCACTTCAGCAACAAAAATGACATAGTCATAGTACTGAAATGGCTGACTTCTCGCAGAATAATAGCTATGCATCGAATGACCCGCCTCATGGGCCAGCGTAAAAATGTGGTCGAGCACTTTGGGCTGGTAGTTCATCAGGATGTAGGGTGCGCCGTCAAATGTCCCACAACTAAAGGCCCCACTTTGTTTACCCCGATTGGGATAGCGGTCGCACCAACGTGCCCCAGTCAAACCTTCTTGGAGGATCTGGCAGTACTCTTCGCCCAAGGGTTTCATGGAATCCATGACCACTTTGACGGCTTGTTTCCAGTTACGTTGTTGATCAAGTTCACTCAGTATGGGTACATAAGTATCGTACAAATGAATATCTCTGAGTCGCATTTTTCGACGACGCAAATCGAGATATTGATAGATTGCTGGGGTGCGGCTTCGGACTGCAGCGATAAGGTTGTCGTAGACACTTGAAGGAATATTGTCGTCAAATAGTGCCGATTCGCGGGCACTCTTGTATCCCCGCGCTTTGGCATAGTAGACATCACGCTGTACGGATCCACTGAGAGTGGCCGCCAAAGTGTTTTGGTGTCCCTCAAACATATCATAGTACTGATGGAAAGCGGCTCGACGAACGGCTCGCTTCGGAGCATGCAAGAGGGCTGAAAACGACGAGTGCGAAAGCTCGATCGACTCACCCATCTCATTCTTGATCATGCCAAACTTAAAATCAGCGTCTGTCAATTGCCGAAATGTTTGGTTGGCCGTTTGAGACATTTGTCCTTGCATCGCCAATAATCTCTCTTCACCATCAGAGAGCGTATGTGGTTTATAACGCACCAATCGCTCGAGCATGAGCCGATAGGGTTTTAACTTTTGCGATTGCAGAAACTTGCTAAATTTTCGAGAGGGGATCGCAAGTATTTCAGGCCGCATAAAGCTGGCTGCCTGACTCGCTTCGCTGGCAGCGTGCTGATAACGGCCCATCCTACGTTGCGAGTCGCTGTTGGCCGTATCTTCGGTTGTCTTCAAAAAAGCGTAGGTACCAAGTCGCTCTGACAAACGATCAAATTTGGTGTCCCAAGCTAAACATTTAGCCAACTGAGCCGCGCTATCACCAAGTGTGCCACAAAACGACTTATAACGTCGAATTTGTTTTTGCCATTTCACAAAAGCTGCTTCCCACGCATCGTCGTCGGAATACAAACTGTCCAGGTTCCAGGTGTCGGCTACTTTCACCTTGTGGCGAGAAGGTAGTGTTTTTGGCCTTTTTTTGATTGCAGTCATAGTCGTCATTGATCGTACGTTTGAAGGTCACAACACACGGAAACACTGCGCGAAACAAGCAACCGTGCTTATTGCCACGTGCGTCTCAGCGAAAATTCTTTTTTGAAACTACCAGCGAAATGCCGTGGTGCCCCAGGTGAGACCGGCGCCAAATCCCGACATTAATAGATGCTGGCCTCGTTTGATATTCCCGGACCGGAAAGTTTCGTCCAATGCGATCGGCACACTGCCTGCCGAGGTATTACCGTAGCGATCAAGATGCTTCACAACCTTCTCCCGCTCGATCCCTAAGCTTTCGACCGCGGCATCCAGTATGCGTACATTCGCTTGATGGAGTAACCACCAATCTATTTCGTTGAGAGACAAATCGGCTGCCTCCACAACACTGCGCGAGACTTCTTCAATCAATCGCACTGCCCATTTAAAAACCGAACGGCCATCCATATGCACAAACCAACGCTCTGGATCGTAAGGCATTTCTACACCTCCCGATCTGCGACAAAGCAAATCAACACCTGATCCATCTGAGCCAAGGGTGTAGGATAATGCGCCCTGTTCGGGGCTGCCTGGTGCCAACAAAACGGCCCCAGCACCGTCTCCAAAAAGTGGGAAAATCTTCTTGTCTGTAGAATCAAGCACGCGTGAGTTGGTATCTGCACCAACTACCAGCACACGTCGACTACATCCTGTTGCAACAAACTGCATTCCTGTCACTAACGCATAGAGGAAGCCGGAGCAGGCAGCAACCAGATCCATGGCTCCACATTGCAAACCGAGTTCATCCTGGACTTTCGTTGCGGCGGCCGGCATCAAGCGATCGGGCGTAAAAGTCGCAAGCAGTAGAAGATCGACCTCTTGGCGATCCACACCGGCGGCTTCCAGAGCACGCTTGGAGGCGACCACAGCCATGTCACTTGTACACATCCCGGGAGGTGCGTGCCGTCGTTCACGAATACCCGTTCGTTTGACAATCCACTCTGCATCACATCCTAAGGAAGCGAGGTCTTCGTTCGTCACAACATTCTCAGGCACAAAGCTGCCAGTGCCAACTATCTGCACGCCCATGAGCTTTTGCAGCGGCGATGTGTAAGCAGATTCAACGGAGTTGCTCATGTCGATTTTCTAGGGAGTTGTAGAAGAACAGGCTAGGCCTATTCCAAAGGCCTCCTTCCCGCATGGTCTGGGGAGGATTTCGGTTCTGGGAATAGACTGATAGGCCATAAATCTCCCTAAAAAGGTAGCAGGTTCATCGCCTTGCTAATAGGGGTACGCCCTACTGGGTTTCATGCTGCCGAGTTGCGTCTTCGGCTATAGAGAAGAGCATTGCCCTTTTTCCCCACAGCATGAATCGCCCCGGTTTCCCGCATGCAGTATGCCATGCGCTGAGCTACATAACGCTCTACTTGTAACCGATCCGCTAAATGTCCCGTATGGAACTTACCAGGCAATCCACTTGGCAATAGCTTGCGAAGATCCGCCAAAGTTCGAAAACGGTGCGTTTCTATAATTTGGGTAAGCAATTGGTCTTCTACCTGGAAATCATTTTTTCGACGCCGGCGACGCTTGCCATGCCCTGGATATCGCAGCTCTTCCACCTCAACCAAAGCCACCTCCAACACCAACCGCGGATGGGGAAAGACGCGCGTGAAATAGACCAATTCATCAAAAACGTCGAGAAGTTTACCGCGCTTGGGACTTTTTCTGCGCTCCAAAACATTGCCAGCACGCTTGTCGAGTTTCACGAGTTGTTTGAGAGCAACTATCGGCTTAACGACAATCACTCGGTGCAATTCGAGCAAATCTGCTATCTTGTCACGAATAGCGACGAGCGACCCATGTTGAATTTCTATGAGCGCACCATTGCACATGGCATCGATACGGTAGCCCTGCAGAGCAACTTCCTGTTGGCCCTCATCAGCCGCGTAGTACTCTTTTAGTTGTCGATGCAGCGAAGTTTCCATAGAAGCAATTGGTGAGAGTATGGAGAGAAACTGATAAAATATCCAGACTCACCCGTCCGCTGCGCGGACATCCAGCTCGTGGGATAAAGAACTGGACTGCTATCATGAGAGCCCAAAGTCTTTTATCGTCACCAACGTGGTCAATTCGTAACCTCTGTCTGCAAAAGCTTCTCGACCACCCTCCATGCGATCGATGATCGCTAGCACTCGATGGACCTTAAGACCTACTGCTTCACATTGCTCAATTGCTCGCAGGGACGAACCGCCGGTCGTTACCACATCTTCGACGATCACTATTTCTTCGCCTTCCTGGTAGGGACCCTCTACCTGCTTGCCCGTACCGTGCTCTTTGGCCTCCTTACGGACGATGACCCCACGCAAAGGGATATCGCGCATCCCTGCCAAGGTGAGAATAGATGCTGTAATAGGATCGGCCCCAATAGCCATACCGCCCACGAGTGGGGGCATTTGGCTTTCGATGAGCTGGAGCATGCCTGCCCCAATAAGTTGGGCCCCACGAGAATCCAGGGTCACCTTGCGACAATCCAAGTAATACTTGGATTTTTTTCCCGAAGCGAGTGTGAAATCGCCAATTTGGAGTGCCTGCTCGCGGATTAACTCGACAAGTGCCTGTTGGTCGTAGGTCTGCTCATCGTAAGTCTGTTGATTGCCCATAGTAATCCCTGCAACTAGATTCAAATTCAGTGTGAACCCAGGGGTATACCACGTAATGGCACTAAAGTTAAGGAAGTGCTTGCATTTTTTTGCATCACCTCCGAATGATAACCTTGCTGCCTAACGACAAGATATCGAATATATCGGATACGTCGCGAGACTTTAAACGTATTACCCGATGCAAAGGTTCAGCAGGCGGCGAATTCTGAGAGGCTCCTCGGATGATCGCCAAATGATTCGATTCGCCACTTGCATTGGCGAGAGTCAAGCTTCGATCTTCCGTGGGCTGGCCAGGGCTGGGTGCACTCAAACTGGCCGATGTCGGAGTGAGTAACTTTTGGCTAACAGTCCAATGCCCTTCCTCAATTGAAATTCCCGGTTCAAACTCGATGGTGAATTCCCCCGCATAGCGGCGATCAAGCATCAGCGTAAGTTTACGTTTACTGAAATCGACCACTGCTGAAAAAGGCCCACGTACAACTTTCAATTCCTGTCCAGGTAGTACTTGGTTAGGATTAGAAATGCCGTTTATCTTGGCGAGTAACTGCCAAGGCACCTCATATTTTTTGGCAATCTCTTCCAGTGTTTCTCCTGCCTGAACTCGATAGGGAGCCTCCAAGCGAGGTTCTGTGGAGTAGATTACGGAGCCCGCTAATTGACTCAAAAGTGCTCGCATTTCCTTGGATTCACTGGGGGAGAGCGATGGATCTCCATACCAATCCGAAAGCAAAAGTAATGCTTGTGAAAGTTCACCTCGGTCGAGAGCTGATTGTACGGCTAACCGTGTGGCCGCAAAAAGCGACGATTGTGTTTGATTCGGCACGACCTCGTGGGCGGGTGGCTTCGCCTCTGCAAGATCATCCGTCGCTGGAGCCGATTTCGATGTCTGTTCTTTGATTTCGGGTGTCGTCAGTGAAGGAACTTCTTGATGGGCTGAGGTGGACTCTTCCTGCATAGCCGGAATCTCAGGTAGTGGTGGCAAGTCAGGGACTTCGATGGGGGCTATCAAATCGCCTGGCGGCTTGCTACCGGTTGCCTCAGAAGTTGTCTCGCTGGGCAACTTTGAATCTAAGGTTGGTTCGGTAGTAACTTGCTCGGGTGACCAGGCGGCCGCCTGGGATGATGCGGCTGTGACGCTGTTTGCATCAAAAGCGGGAGCTTCCCCTGTTGGTCCGGGCTGAAAGGGTGGTGCACTTCCCGAGGTTGTTACCGATGTTGGCGACGTCTCGGTTATTTCAAAACCACCCGATACATCGGTGCTATTGCCAATTTGAATATCTTCTTCAATAGACCAACTTTCTACACCAGCGGGTAAGGCGGGTTCTGTTTCGTTGATTTTTAGATACAAAAACACGCCCACGAAGGCCAATACGGTAATCGTGGCAAGGGGTCGAATCGAACTCACGGTCGTTCTCCAAAATGGAATCATCAAAATACGAGCGGCTCGGATAATAGGTAAACTGCGAAAAGCAATCCAGCTCAGTCTGGGTGAAAGCTATAAATATCGATTGCAGGACTCAAGATTTGCTAGCATACGTTGTATCAGGAGACTTTCTCCAGCAAGAACTGGAAGACTGACGAATGGAAGAAGATCCCCCTCTCGAATCTTGGGCCTAACCAGGGTAAGGCCTGGGATAGCAGATGCTTTTGGAGGGTTCGTTGCGTTACCACTTGGTCGGTAATGTGTAGTCATTCAATCTTTGTGCAGGCACTCATGCAAAAATCGCTCAAAACTTACAACTGGCGCCGTATCCTTTGGAGAGGACTCGTCTGTGGAATGCTCTGCATGCTAGCTGTTTTTATTTGCATCGCAGTACAAATTGATGATTGGAGTCGCGACCTGACAACGAATTATGCTGAAACTCACGCGGATGCTGGCGACCCAAGATTGCGTAGTTTGCGGCTGAAAGCCAAACCTGAGGAAATACGTAGAATTATCGCTGCCTTTACCAGAAATAATACTGGCTGGGAGTTGGTCGACAGTCAGGTAAGTTTGGACGAGTCACACATCAAGCTCATCCACATAACTCCGATCATGCGATTTGTCGACGATGTGCAGATCATTCTTCGTGCCTCACCATCGGGCACCCCACCATCTAGTACTCGAGTCGACATCTCCAGCCATTCGCGTGTTGGCAAAGCTGACTTGGGCCAGAATCCAAGAAACATCTATGAGCTACATCAAGCACTGCGAGAACAATTCGCTGAATGGGACCTTGAAGATTGAATGCCTTTAGTATTCTGGATCCACCACTCCACCTTCGGGCAACATTTCTTGCAATGGACAGCTCTCACACCTGGGTTTCTTGCGGCAATAATGATGGCCAATATTTACCATAAGAGCATGCATCTCATTATAGATCGCGATATCCTTTGGCAACTCGCTGGTTAAATGATCTTGTAACTGGTGATAATCCAATTCATAACTTACCCAACCATGCCTGGAAAAAATCCTGTGGGTATAGGTATCAACTACCATGGCTGGCATTTCTAATGCGTAAAGCAAAATTGAATCCGCCGTCTCTGGCCCAATGCCATGAACTCCAAGTAGTTGTTCTCTTAGCGTGTGCATGTCCGCATTGCGCATGGCATCAATCGAGCCTTCATACTCACGCATGATAAATTCCATCAAACTACGCAATCGCTTTGTTTTGAGCCGAAAATAGCCTGCTGGCCGAATCAACTCTGCCAGTTCGGTGGGTTGTATTTCAAGCAAACGGTCGGGTTGAAATAAATCTTCCTCGCGCAAGTTTTCGATGGCACGCTGTACATTTTTCCAGGCTGTGTTTTGGACCAAGACGGCACCAACCATCACCTCCAGAGGGGATTCGCCAGGCCACCAACTTTGGGGTCCAACATTGTCAAGTAAAATTCTGAAAACTTTATGCGCTTTGCTGAGCAATTTTTTAGTGACCTCCAAAATTTCTTTTACGGGTAGCTTGCTAGCAACCTACGAACCGGAAAGAATAAAAGAAAGAGCCGTGTCAAGATCGAATCCAGACAGTCCATTTCGACGAAAGAATCTCCCTTTGTGGCGCACCCGCTTGGCAACTATAATCAAAGCTTATTCATAATTCACTTGAGAAGAGATTCCTACTGTGTTATCCGTTCGACCTAAAATTGCCGAGTTGGTTTTTCAACTTTATGGCAGATCCATACATCCCGAACTATTCGAAATATACCAGTCACGTAGTATCGAACGCGGAAAATACAAAGCAACTGTCCAGATCACAAGTGCCGGCCATTTAGTGACTTGGCAATATGGCGATTTATTACTCACGGAAGTTGCAACTTCTGCACATTTTCCTCTTCCCCAGAAACGCAAATTAATGTCGTATCGCTTGAAAGGGGATATGGCAGAGCGTCTGCAGTGTCGTGGTGGTATTCAGTACGAAATGTCTTTCAGCTTGGAGCCAACACTTCCAGAGAAATTCATGTCTTATCAGAATCAGCTTACCCTACAAGCAACACGTCAGGGTATGCTGCAACAATTTGAAGCAAGTGGACGACTCGATACTGGGGCCATGAGTTATATTAATGTAGACAGCCGCGACAAAACCTTCCGCGTGCAGGCTTTTCACACGTTTCCAGATGATTGTGCCGTACTCAAAATTCAGTCGGCGATTCAATTACCCAAGTAGTCCGGAACACTACTTTCCTGCAACGCGTCTTTTTTCCTGCAACGCGTCTTTCCAAAATCGCTTTGTCAATTNTTTTCCCGCGTGAATTCCTTTTCAAAGAGGGCTAGTTGGCGNTGCATGACCTGCATGTGGGGGTGTAGTTTGACAGCTTGGCGCTGATAGCGAAGCGCATTCTCCAAATCTCCTGCCGCAAAATAACAACGGCCCAAAGTATCTAAAAAACTTGCCCTTCCAGGTGCCAACTCAAGTGAACGATGNGAAAACTTAATCGCTTTTTGAAAGTCTCCTTCGGTATTGCTCACTAACCAGGCCCAATGGTTTAGACTGGATATATCATTCGGGTTTTTTTTTATGCTATCTTCCAATTTTTTACAAACTGTCTTAATTTGGCTCTGAACCCCTTTGCGATANGTGTCATTTGCNCCTTGAAGATGGTATTTCGAAATTAAAACATCGGGATCCTCCATGGTATACATGGCAGCTCGATCTAAATATTTGCGTTGGGCTTTGTAATCNCCTTGGGCTTCTGAATGGCAAGCCATGAAAAACGCTCGTTGTGTCCGCATGCTTTTAATCAATTCGCGATCGCCTGGATCACGAAGAAGACGCCGTTTGATATCAGCAGACGCCTCAATTGCATCGAGCGTTTCGGTTAATAATTCTGCTGCGNCAATNTCTTCGCCTCGATCGTGCAACCGGAGTGAAGCATAGGAGAAACGCGCAGACATCGAAGCACTGGACGTCGCCGGATCCTCTTCAATGACATGTTTCCATTCACGTTCTGCCCAATCATGGCGTCCCAACTCGGACATCAAGGAGGCGAAGTCATTGTAGAGTTGCACTTCTTTTAAAACGATTTCGAAGCCCCGACTGGCAAACTCCTCAGCCTCTTGGATACGCCCCTGCTGCCCTCGTGCAATGGCCGACAGGTACAGCATAAGACGGTCCGTTTCGAATTCCTGCTGATAATAACTTTCTAAATTGTCCAGCACTTTCCATTGTTGATGTTCAATTGCCCACACAGCACCAAACGCCAGTGCAATCTGCGAAGTTCCCCCTTGGCGGTAGAGTATATAAATGAGCTTTTCATAGTCAGTCCACTCAATGGCATTGATAATGCTATTGGTCGAATCGTCAAAGGTTTGATCCCTGAGATCAATGCGTCTTCGCAGTGTCTCAAAAACAGATTTCGAATCATTCGCTTGCACCCCCAACTGCAAATGGAATCGCAAGAATTCTAGAATCGTGGACAACTGGAAATCTTCATCCTCAACTTCTTGCTGAATCAACTGCAATTCTGCATCAATCAATGGCAACCATTTCGGATTGACAAATTCTGGTCGCTGCAATTGATCGAGGTACATGCGCAGCCACTGAACTGGGATACTTTCAGCGTCACCAATTTCATCGAGAATTGTCTCACGAACATTCGAAATTCGGTGGCTATGTTTTACTTTTCCACCAAGAATGGCGACAGCTGCCTGTCGGGATAAAATGGGCGAAGCATCATAGCGTGCAATACGGCATAAAGCACCCAACCCAAGATCTTTTTCCAAGGCTGCCAGCTGAGAAATCCGGTCACGCCGTGATGCAACCGAAAACTCACCATAACCCTTCATTAGCTTTCGAATGTCAGATGGGTCTTCTGGATGGACCCATTGCACACGTATGAGATAGAGAATGTACTTGGCACGTGTGGCAATTTCTAGATCTGAGTTTAATTCGGCCGCTTGCAAATCATCAAACGCATCAGCACCAAAATCAATGAGTTGTGCCTCTGCGCGACGTCGAATCAAATAGTCTTCGTGACCCAATTCGCCGATCAAACGCTGGATCAATTCAGCTTGCTGGCTGGATGAGGCAACAGATTCGTTGGCCAGGCATGAAAGGGTGCAGTCCCAACTTAGTACTATCACAAGGCNACCGGCCAGTACTTTGCACCTCATGTTCATGCAAACATCCTCTTAAGAATCAGCGGTTTCCTTCCATCCTCTTTATATACTCTCTCAGCCTCTCGTTTTCGTCTCTCGTACTACGAACTTCCAACATTATTTGAACGCGCTTGTTCAGTTCTACCTTATTGACAGGCTTGGACAAAAAGTCATCTGTACCCGCTTCGACAGCNCGNTCTATATCCCCCAGTTCATTGAGAGCNGTGACCATCAAGATCATTATTCCGCTAGTCGCTTGATCACTCTTCAACCGCTGACATACCTCAAATCCACTCAGCTTAGGCATCATGATATCGAGTAGGATCAAGTCGGGTTCGAACGATGCGACTTTGTCGAGCGTATCCTGACCATCAACAGCAATGGATGTTTCGACATCAAGACCACCTAAGTATGCCTCCAAAAGCTCGACGTTGGCTTCATTATCATCGGCGATTAAAATACGTGATTTGGACATAATAGAATTACTCTAGCAACGTGAAATCTAACCACGTTTCTCCATACAAAGTTAAATCTGCAAAAATCACAGTTCCCGCATCTTTTCCCAAACAAGGACCCTGTCTTTGTCATAAACCTTTACGGCGCTAAACGCAGGACTCTTGCCATCTCATTTTTTTCTTTGATTTTTCTTCCTTCAACTAGGTGGCAGAGGAAGCCAGGGATTCGTTTAGTGTGGCAGCAGGTACCGGAAAGTGTTCGCACAGCTGGCGAACTTCTTCGCGTATTCGACTGTGCACACTGGCATCCTCCGCAGCACGAAGTGCTTCCAGTATCCACCGTCCCACAGCACGTAATTCTTCTTCCCCCATACCTCTCGAGGTCAGCGCCGGGGTTCCGAGACGTATCCCAGACGGGTCTACGGGCTTCCTTTCATCAAAGGGGATCATATTTTTATTTACAGTCATACCGCAAGCCTCCAAGACCGACTCGGCCAATTTGCCTCCCACACCAAGCGGAGTGACGTTTACCAGTACCAGATGGTTATCCGTACCGCCACTCACCAAACTCAATCCGCCACTGGCCAGTGTCTCGGCAAGAGCCCGCGCGTTGTCGATTACCTGCTGTGCGTAAACCTTGAATTCTGGCTTCAAAGCCTCGCCAAAACAAACGGCTTTGCCAGCAATCACATGCATGAGCGGTCCGCCCTGCAGACCTGGGAAGACTCTGCTATTAAGTACTTTGGCGTATTCTTTCTTAGCCAGGCAAATTCCTCCACGTGGTCCACGCAAAGTTTTATGGGTTGTGGAGGTGACAAAATCGGCCACCTCGACAGGATTATCGTGCAACCCAGCTGCTACAAGCCCAGCATAATGTGCCATATCAACCATCAATTTTGCCCGAACATCGTTTGCTATTTCGGCGAATCGTGAGTGAAGGATCTCACGAGGGTAGGCGCTAGCTCCCGCAACAATCAATTTGGGTTTGTGCTCTTTGGCAAGCTTAGCAACCTGATCGAAATCAATCCGATGGTCATCTGNGCGCACACCATAGCTGACGAAGTTGTACAACATTCCCGAAACATTGAGCTTCATGCCGTGGGTAAGATGCCCACCATGTGCCAAATCAAGGCCGAGCACCGTATCGCCAGGCTCGAGTGAGGCAAGATAGATGGCCATGTTGGCTTGCGAACCTGAGTGTGGCTGCACATTGGCATACTCTGCTCCGAAAAGTTCTTTGACTCGATTACGTGCAAGGTCCTCAATCACGTCAACATATTCGCAGCCGCCATAGTACCTGCGACCTGGATAACCTTCTGCGTATTTATTGGTCAATACACTGCCAGCGGCTTGCATCACCGCAGGACTGGTGTAATTTTCGCTCGCAATTAACTCCAGTCCGTCATGTTGACGTCTCATTTCGTCGGTAACGGCAGACCAGACTTCAGGATCTCCGCTAGCTAGATAATTGGTAGCCCTATCGTTGGTCATCGATTCCTCATCATTTCATCGTAAGTATTGATTTCACACTTCGCGTGCATAGAACCCCCCGCTCCTGCGCAGTACCCTAAACTTCACAACGAGCGGTACGCTAAACTTCGTAACGAAACGTATGCAATATGCAGGCCATGCAGGCCAGAACCTCTCCGAAACCCCTCTCCAATAACCGAGCAAGGATTCTGGAAAGAGTCGATTCCAGGACAGACTCATAGTCCATTCGTTCCATAGGACATTTGCAGCACCGGAACATAAGCTATTGTCGAGCTACCACCCAGAGGTGTCAATCGTCTGGAAAACGGCCCAGAGCGATACGGGCCGTCAGCTGACCTCGATTATCAGATAATCTGGCAGGCGAATCGTTGACTCGCAGATAGAGGACTCCGTCATGTTCAGGTTTCAGGACTGCCTGCAACCCGATGGGCACGGGGTGCGAAAACTTTCCACCCTCCCCTCGCCAGGCACCCACCAATTTGCCCAATGGTTGACCCGCATGGTATTGGAGGGTCACACCTCCCGGTTCGCAAAGCCAGGGCTTTGTATCGTAGGCAATCGTGTACTGGCCGGTCGCAGCAATTTGGTATTCTTTGCCGCCTCGTAGCAACCAGCCTGTCGACTGCCATCCTTGATCCGCTGCGATCTTGATTGTGGCTGTCTTCTCAAGTGGTTTACCAGCACGATGCCGAATGACCATCCTTGGAATATCGTAACCATAATCCAAAGACCTGATATACGCTTGCCATTCAAGACGCAGTTCTNACCAGTCCTTCTGGAAAGACTCTCGNAAAAAGTCGTTGAACTCGCGATCGGCAACATGGGAAGGCAATTGGCGAAACCTTTTTTGCCAGCGGGGGTGCGCGTCTAAAAACTTACACAGAGCCCAACACCAGGCGTACTCTTCTGTCGAAAAAGTACGTCGTTTGTCAATCGATAATACCGCTTGTAATCCCAATGCCTTCTCTGCATAACAAGCTTCTTGAATCAACTTGACGCGGCCCCACATGGGCACCTGTTGACGAACTTCCGGAAACCAGCGGAGGTGCAGATTGCCCTCCTGCCAATGATGTGTGCCAAATAACTCTGCCATGCCTTCCATGTACCATCCAGCCCCCACACCACCAAGCATTGCATGCATGAATCCATGCGTGCCTTCGTGCAAGAGCAAATGCCTCATGTAGTAGTCGCTAGGTTGCTCAACCATCCACAATTGCTGAGTATTGGCAAATCCATTTACAAAATCAGGCCTTCCTTGAGGAAGCCAACCTAGTGCGGAAAACTTTGCACGATCTCGTATAACATAAGCGTGCATTTTCCACTTTTGGATTCGATTGTCAGAAATTCCAAAGTACTCGGCCCACAATGGGACAGCCTTGTCAAATACGATTGGCAATTCGTCAACGGTAGGACTCTTTGGCAAATCCGTATAAAGTCGCAAGTATTGGCTATTTAACTCGCGTATGCCTACCAACTCTGCACGTCGCCTATCTGGTTCGACGAATTCTTCGCCAACTAGGGTGATAGGGCCACACCCCAGGTAAAACAGTAACCACAGAATCGATGCNGGGCATGTGCAACTACGGTAAGAATATTGGTCATACACAAATAGTTCCCAAGCAAATGAATAAATACCGGGATGCGTTCTGTCGACAAAGAAAGTTTTCTATATTTGACTTGAAGCCAGAAACAATGGGTAAACGTACCATTGGATCCTCCATGATCACAGTATGACAGCACCCTTGCAATAGATTTCAACGTCCGCGAAAAAGTTTCTCGAGTTGACGATTGACCTCATCCCCAATGACCTGGGTGGCCGCTTCCTGGACAAAATGGGATAACAAATCACTAATCGCTCGCGAGTCTAATCTGGGATTCTCAAAAGTTCCCTGCACAGGAATTTGGACAGCCTGTCCGGCCAATGAGCGCAAGTGTTTGCCCAACCATTTTTCTTGTAACGTGATCTCAAAAACCAGCGCCAGGCTTTGATCGAATCCTACCGATCCTCGGGACCTNATGGGCACATCGTCAATCTCAAATTCAAGCTCACGATGGTAAACGCGGCCCTGATCGACGCGGAAATCTATATTGCGTTCTGTGACGGTCAAAGCACTAGATCCTCGTGGAGAAGCGGCCACTGCTAAAAATTGTTTACTCTTCGATAAGTTCTTTAGTTGACGCACCAGAACTTCTAATTCATGAAGTATTGGACCTGGTGCAATACGAAGATGATGTATGGTCAGTCGCCCTTCTGCCTGAGCCTGCTCAGGATTTGTAAAAGGAATTTGAGAGTCGTTTAAAGCAATCGAGAAATCTCCAGTAGTTCTTGTAGCGCCCGCAACGACAGGAGCAATATACTTGAGCATGGTATCACTAACCTGCGGAGAAATTTGTACTCTTGTCAACAACGGGCCACTGGGTATGAAGAGATGCTCTGCTCCCCTGGCAAGACGAATCTGTGGACGAGCGGTTAGCTTGCCTTGGCCTACGTCCAAATCCAAAGGCGCAATTTGCAGATGACCTTTGTCGAGTATGCCTTGAAGCTTTCCTGCACCTACAGCCAGTCCATACAAAGAAGCGGCAGACCATCCTGCATCTGCTGACACTTTCCAATCCTGCGAAGAGCCCGTCCCATCCGACTGTGGTAATTGTCCAGCTACTTGAAAATGGACCAGGCGATCACCTTGCAATTGAACGTCTGGTCCCAAGAATTTCATCAAGAGCCTGGATAAAGCCTGTGCGTCATACTGCACCTTTCCGTGAGCCTGAATTTTCTGAGCCGAGCTTATCTGCTCTATACCAGCCAGCCCACTCAGCTGTATGGTTTGGCCAAGGAGTTGAATATTTTGGAACTGCAAGCGATCTGCATCCATTTCATAGGAAGCCGTCCCTAAGAGTTGCAGATTCGGCTCTGACCATAGCAGTTCTGGACGTCTCGCACCCTGNTTCTGCATAATCTGAAGCTGTTTCGTGGTTGCCGAAAGGTTGGCTTGCACCATTCCCTGATTGCTAACAAGTTGGATCTGTCCTTGCGCCAATCCACGCGGCCAAAGCGACTCGGCTTGTGCAGATAACTTGAGGGCTGACACCACACGTTCCAAATTCGCATTGAAAGCCATTCTTCCTGATGCGGTAAACGAGCCATCGTCTGCCTGATTCAAGGCAATATCACGCGTAATAAATGTGAGCGTACTACCACTCAACTGAAATTCCTGGGAAGAAAAATTCTGGGCTACTTTATCCCAGACAATCTTTCCAGAAAACTGAACCCGGGGTTCATCAATGGATAGCGTATCACTTTGGACACGCAGATTATTAATCGTGCCTGCTGAGCTATGGAGATGCAGAGTGTTGTCCATCAATTGCAACTCGGCGTGCAGTTGTGCCTGGCCTGCGAATTGCCATGTTCCAAAGTCGACAAACTGCCCTAGTTCGTGCGTGAATGCATCCAGGTCCAATTGGATNTCNCCTGCCACCGTGTCNTGATCGGTNCNAAAAAGGGCTTCGGCAAATGGCGCGTTAATCGACAACTGCTCAATTCGTGGACTCTGAAAGCTACCCGCAAGCACTACCTGCCCATGAACGGGTTGTAAATGGATTGGCTGCCCTCGATGCCTACCAGCCAGATCTTGAATCTCAACGGAGGCTGTCCATGCAAGCCCGGGTTTTGAAGGTTGATTGCCTGCTTGAAAAGTCAATTGCCCGGTATCAATCTGCACGTCCTCACGTAATTGTAACGTGTGGGGCAACATGGCTGCCAATCGATTGAGCGCTACCTCTCCAACAACGGATGTGTTGCCTTGGAGCAGGTTGTTTGTATCCCAAGCCACCAACTCCGAAAGCGATAGCGTACCCTGAGCATTTATTTTGCTCCAATCTGAAACCACTTCCATATGCTCAATTGAGATTTGATCATCTGCAATACTCAACTGCCATGGAACTTGGATCTGTTGAGAAACTAAAGTATCGCCTTGAAAGGCAGCAGACGTAAAAGCAAAATCTTGAACCTCTATGCGCCCTTTCGTCTGCAAAAGTAAACCGCGCTGAGGATCCATCGACCAGCGCAGTTGAGGAGCATCGATGGTAAGCGAACCTGTCAATTGCGCTCCCGGAATAGCACGTGCCAACCAGGGCTGCAATACATGCAATGGCAATCTCTCAGCTAGCAAATCAAGTTGCTGACCTCCCGATTCCATTTTGTGTAATTTGAATTTGAACTGACTTAGATCTCCACTTTGGGCGACCTCAATTTTAGCACTACCGGATATATCACCTTGTAAGTTTGCAATCACGTTGGTCCCGGCAAGCGACCATTTCTGTTGAGTCGTCGAATCCAGGCCATGCACAATACCCTCAATGATTTCAACGACTAATGTGGACTGCGTCTCNGAAGATGCCTTCTCTTCCGGCACAAGCTCGGTCAATAAATCTTCTACATTGCTCCCCTCAGGATGGGTAACCAGATAGACTGTGGGCTGTTGGAGNCTTATTTTGCCAAGGTCTGTCTGGTCAGCAATCAATGCCAACAGTGAACGATCGCAGTTTATCGATTCTGCGATAAAGAGAGGATTGCCTTCCGGATCAAAAATCGATACTCCGTAGAGAGACTGAGTGCCGGTCCAACCAAATAGGGCGCTCTGGCTTTCAATCCGCCAACCTGATGAAGGCAAAGCCATACCGAGAAGCGTATTACGCAAAGCCGTGCGAGATACTAGCGTGGGAGCTGCAATCACAGTACACATCACCAGCAAGGCGAGTAAGAAGAATCGGCGCAATACCCTCCTCACCCGCCGTGGCGCTGGATGAAGTTGTTTATTTTTTTTGGTCATTGCAAATCCATTGCCGGCCTGCTCTCTTGGGAACCCCAGAGTTCCTGCATTTTATGGCCCTGTGTCCACCTGGGCCAGTCCGAGTCCATGCAGGCATTGATGGCATCCTTGCTAGAAGGTTTTACATATCCAGGCTAAATGTTCGTCCCAGATAGCGGATGAGACGGCTGGCCAGGGTACGAGGTGCCGTCTTGATTCGTGCCTGACCTATCAGTCCATTGCGGAAGATGCCCAACGAATCATCTATTTGCACAACAGCCTGGTACGATGTTGATAACGGACGTATCGTGCCATCTTTGTCCGGTTGTGCTGGTATGGGTCCACCNGATGTACTAGCCAATCGAGGTGACAATACTTCCAGTTCGTCATTGGCAATGTATTCGATCTTGCTGATGAACACATGGTATGCCGATTCTTCAAGCATGAGTCGCACTTCTTGTCCTTGCGCGACCAAATCAAGATCGCGCTGGCCAATCACAAGCACAGCGTCCCAAGCACTCGGATCGCCGATCTGACAAAATAAAATTTGTTGGCCATCTGCCATGAATGTGGTACCCAGGTTCTTATCGTCTAGTGGCGATCCGGTCCAGCTGATCAATTCGAGTTGATTGTCATCCGAACGTTCATGACGCAGNGGAGGGGGGATGAGTGTGCCAGTAACGGGTGTTGTGATTTCCAGGCGTTTTGCATCGCGTAGCTTTTGATCAAGTTGCTCCTCAAATGCGGCAAGTCTTTCTTGCACCACCTGCAGTTGCAAACTCGCCTCNTCATCGCGAAAGCGTAATTTCTGGAGTGATTCCAGTTCAACACGACTGGCGTCGCACTCGCCTCGCAATGCTTCGATTTCATATTCTAAATCGATATTGCGCAAACGTGCCAAAACCTGATGGGCCTCAACTTGCTCGCCCTGCTTAACAAGTAATTCTTCAAGGGTACCTTCCACCTCAACGTATATGGACGTAGCACCTCGGGGCAGGAGCTCAAAACTGCACATCACACTTGATGGAAAAGGGATAACAAATGCACTGCCGATCACTCCTCCTAACAATGCCAAAGACGCAAACATTCGAACTTTTTTCACTTTGCTCAATCTCCCTGGTATTCGAAAAAACTTGTATACCTTGGTTAGCGGCATCATGATCAAACCATAGAGCGACATCANCGCTATCATTTGNCCAATGATCTTCAACCCATANGGNTCGAANATTTTATTAAGAAAATACAAAATCGAAAGCAGGATCAACCAACGATAGAAAAAAGCCGACACCGTATAAAGTGCAAAGAGCCCTTGATTGCGTTTCGGAAGAAAGGGATCTTCGGGTTCTTCTAGGCCCAAGCACCATTTACCCAGTTTACGACTTAGTATCGTGGTAGCCTTTTGCCGCAAATTGGGCACTTCCATAATGTCACTTAAAATGTAATAGCCATCGTACCGAAGTAGTGGATTGGCATTAAACAAAATGGTACTTACCGAACTGACAAACATGATGTTCAGGCAAACGTAGTTGAGCATCCCCGGCTCACTAAACCACCAAATAAATGTCGCGATCGAGGCAATAACGATTTCTAAGTACATTCCTGCAGCACCAATCGCAGCGCGATGCCAACGATTGGGTAGCATCCATGAATCGGACACATTGCAATACAAGCAGGGGGTTAACACCAGGAACATGATACCCATCTCATGACACTCACCCCCAAAATGTTTGCATGACAAGCCATGACCAAATTCGTGGATGATTTTCGTTACTCCCAGAACGGCAGCGATCAAAAGCCAATTCTGTGCGTCAAAGAAGGACTGAAATGATGGTAATTTTGACTGGAAAATGTCGAATTGCACAATCACCAATGTGAGAGCGCTTAGTGCTAGCAAAAGGCTAAAAAAAGTAGCCGTTGGCGAAAAGAACCAACGCACCCATGGATACATCGCATCCAGAATAAGCTCCGGATCAAACCCTTTGAAGCGAATTGATAGAATATTGCTTACCGCACCTACGAACTCTTTGCGGCGCCTTTCGTCACTCCGCTTCTTCAGTTGTATGCCTTGACCGTGCGAATCCGAAAGCACCAAACCACTGCGATGCAGCATGCCAATAAAGTTTTGGAGTTCTTCGACACGGATTGTCTGAGGAGGAAACTCTGCCTCAAACTTTTCAGCAATATCTTCCAAACTCGATTGTCCATCGAGCATTTGCAGAATAGCAAATTCCTCTTCCTCAAAGCGAAAATACTGCAAGCCTACCGGATCCTTCACGACCCAATAGACGCGTCCCTGATAACGTTGTCGCCGGGCCTTCAGATCAGGACGTACGCGGATCGCCAGCTTACGCGAGGAGCTCGAGACTATGCTATTGGCAAGTGTGGGCATAAACGTTAGTTGCCCAGTGGGGTGGGCAAGCCAGCCTGCGGCACAGGCGCCGCGTCTCCCGTGTGGATTGTCATCGTGGCTTTCATACCGGGCTGTATTTGCCAGTTACCATTTCGCTTGGTATTCATTATTTCTGCGCGTACTTTAAAGCGACCATCCGATTGAACTTCTTGGTCGGCGTACACCACAGTCCCCGATACCTCAAATTGTTTGCCACGTGCACGTGTCAACTGTACGCTCACTTGCTTACCAAGGACATCACCGCGATCGAACATTTTGGCATCAACAAAATCTTCGACGTACAAAATGTCGAATCGAACGAGCAGCAGAATAGGTTCTCCTGGGTTGACCCACTCTTTTTCATGACGGTAAGTATTAACGACTTCTCCCGCAAACGGAGCAATTATCGTGCGCCAATCCACTTCCATTTGCGCTGCGTCCCGTTCGGCCTTTTTTGTGCGAGCATCATAACGAGCTTGCTCACGATCCTCCTGTGCCTTTTCGATTTGCAATTGGGATCTCTCAAAAGAAAGCTTTTTTTGCATGACTTCAATTGCTGGAACGGCATCCTTTTTTTGCATGTTTGCAGCTAGAGCTTTCTTCCAATCTTGCTCAGCAACTTCCGCCGCTTTTCGGGCATACTTTTCCTCAATACGATTCGTGGCCCTTTTTGCTGCGGCCTCAAAACCATATTGGGCTATTTCCAGCCTTGCCTGAGATTCTCGATCATCGATAACAGCCAGCACATCCCCCTCTTCTACCTGAGAGCCTTCGCGAAGCGAAAATTTCATGAGTATGCCAGTCTCCGGGGAAGGGATGCGCACTTCATCACGTACAATGACAAGACAATCGGTTAATACAATATCGTCTGCTGCCTGAATCGGAATTCTAGACGCGATGCTAACAGCCAAAAGCAGCAAGAGTCGCAAAGCATTCATGTCGCGTGTCCTTGGGATGAAACAGCCCGGCTAGAGTACCGGGCTGTTGATGATTTCGCACTAGTTCATTGACTGGCAATTAAAAACGGAAAAAAATCCTCGATTGAACAAACTCGAATAGGTCACAAAACCAGACATAGCCTATTGGTTGCTGACCACAATAAATCTTTGCTTTCACGTCAGCACCTATTTTGAGTTCATTGGTGGGGTCATCAACAAGTTTTTTCAGGTCTTCTTGGGGAAAGGAAACACGTACACGCACGGTATTTCCCTGTTCGCCCTGCACTTCTGCATTGCGGTCCATCTCTTCGATCTGACCCGATAAACGAACTGCAGAATGCGTCGCAAGAATAAAGTTGACTTGCAATTTGGCCTTGGGGTCGTCTTGCTTCATGGCCTGCATCTGCTCGACAACATGGCCCATTTTGGCTTCGGGTATATAAACCTCTAATTCCCAGCGACTGGCTGGATCGGCAATTTCCATCAGACGCTGGCCTCTACGGACGGCACGTCCCTTAATTTCTTCAACCTTCCAGGTAATGACTTTACCGTCGATGGGTGTTGTTACGACCAGTTGCTCTTTCTTCAATTCCAATAGTTTTTTTTGCTTTTCCAGACTTTCTTGCCGAACTTTGAGACGTGCCAGTCTTCCGGTGAGTTCTTCACGTTCGACGTCGTCTTTCTGCACTTTACCTTGCAGGAGTTGCCGTTGTCGCCTGGCAGAGCGGATCTCCTCGAGTGTTTCATCAAGCTGACCAGCAAGCTGTGTCATTCGTTCTTCAAGATCAAGACTCCACTGCTTCGCCACTATGTCGCCGGCAACCACTTTTTGGCCATGGCGAACGGTTACTTCTTCGACTTTGCCGTCTTGCGAAGCAAAAACGTCTCTTCTGAGTTCGGGTAGTAGTTTGCCGTCAGCGACCACATTAAAATCATACGGCACATAGCACATCGCTAAGATTGCCCCCACGAGCGCAAACAGTACCAACAAGGTTTTAGGTAGATTACGCGCTGTCATGAGAACACGCGTTTTGCCTAATAATCGCCAGAGGGGCAACAGGAACAGGTTTTCGTGCGCTTGTGCATTGGTCAGCGAGGTGGAACTGTGCCTGCGCACTACATCCACGCGCTGCAACATCCCCTCCGGCTGTCGACTATCGACAAGTTGTTCAATAATAATCGCACCCAAAATATTTTCGCGCTTCTTATGTTTTCTTTCACCCGGCTTTTCTTCTTCCAAGTCGGCTTCGCGCAAGGGCAACACAGCCAGATGCTTGGTATGTGATTCATCGACATAGGCATTGACACTTTTTTCGACTTGAGGAGCCAAATTGGTAGTGTCGCCATCAAACCATAGATCGTCGCCCGTTTTGGCCACCGTCGTGGCTAGTTTGCGAAGAAGACGAACAACATTCGAGCGCCGGTCAAATGTTTCCTGCCCGCTTATTGCGGCAACTTTATATTTAGTGCCTTTGCGCAAAACAACAGTCACACGATCGCAACCAATGAGTCGTCGACCTTCGTTGGCAATAGTGTATGCCGTCTCTGATGAGTTGAGCGCCTGGTGCACAAGGGCAGTAAATGTCTCAAGTTGCTCCCATAGCGACTGCTTATGTGTGAAGTGCCGCAACCGACGGTTTTTGAGGTATTCGCCAGCTAATTCGCATATTTGATTGAGAAAACGCAGGTAACCACGTTGTGTCGTAGGACGCGCACCAGTGCGCTGAAATATTTCGACGACACCATCCACACCACGGTCGCTTTTGATAGGTGCAATCACCAAAAGAAAATCGGTCGGATTGGCAGCCATATCATCAGCATGCTCTCCACCAGCACCCGAGTGGGGTGGAATCAGCGCTGGCTCACCTCGATCGATCACTTGTTGCAGCAGCCGGCCATGTTTCTGCTGAGCTTCTTCGCTTTCGGCCAAACCCGTCTCGCGCAAATTAACCTGGTATTCGAGTTTGACCCCGTCTCCTTCTTCAAGCGTCCAGACAACACCCCCGATAGCAGCCAGCGCTGAAACAGATTTGTTCATCAGGGCTGCGTAAAACTCACTTGGCTCAATCTCCGATCGAGACAATTCAACCACTTCCTGGACGAGACTTTGAATCTCTTGTTTGGCACGGCGCACAGCCTCTTCGTCGATTGAGCCTGTGGGAGACCCCGTTTGAGATGCTTGCGAAGGATCGGAAGATGTGCTCACAGATTCCTTGATTTGCAAAAAGATGCGTCAGTTGCTGAAATTCAGTTGCCGAAACGTCCGTTCTGGATTTTTTCCTTGCCCGTAGCCAGTCACGCCAGCCCGTACTGTCCTGACAGTCAAATCGCAGCGATCCGTGTTAACCGTGGCCAAAAAAACACGGTTCCCAGCAGAAAACCACACTGCAGACAACCAAAAAGTCCCCTCAGACCCAGAGAACACCCGCGCAAGTATGCCTGTCCCTTAACATACATTGTCGTGGAATAAGGAGTTACGTCAAACTCGATCTACGTTCCTGGGAGGTGAAAATATGTCGGTTTCGCCCGTAAAAAGCGCCTAATCGGAACAGGTTAGGAGTCCGTCAGCTCCCCCTCTACCTGCAAGCACGTGAGAAATAGAAGTCCAGCCAGCAAAAGGGCCCACTGCTGAGCGTCTAAGGGTCGACTATCGGGTTGGTTTTCGTCGTCGCAAGTGCTATGATTTAAGAGACTTGTAGCTTCTCGCCGTAGAAAATATCGAGGGAGAGACGACTATTTTGTACGGCGAGTGGTCTGGATGACGAAAGGCGATGCCGGGTGAAAAGCGACAGTTAGGCAAATCCTCTAATTCGTCACCTCTGATTCGTCACCTCTGATTAGTCGTTGGGCTACCCAGATCAGTAGGTCTATCCTGAATTTTGTCTGCAAGCCTGTTGTTTACAAACGTAGTGTTCCATGGTGTTCCTAGGAGAAATTTGGCGGATTATATGGCAAAACAAAAAGAAGAAGCTCTGGAAGTAGAAGGCGTTGTGACACAAGCTCTGGCAAATACCAGATTTCGAGTAGAAATCGAAGGTGGACACATCGTAAATGCCCATATTGCTGGCAAAATGCGTAAAAACTTCATTCGTATTGTGCCTGGCGACAAGGTCCGTGTAGAGCTATCGCCGTATGATCTCACCAAAGGCAGGATTACCTTTCGAGAGCGTTGATCTCACAAGTTGCTGAAAAATACCATCCGGGTGTTTTTCGCTTCTCGCCAAGTTCGAAGCGAAGCTTCTCAGGCTCGCAAAATAAACGACTAATGTCGCTATTTTGGCATCTCATCCATGAGGTGCACCCGAGCTGCTGACTTTTTCAGCAAGGTGCTAAAGGGCGAT
>PATG01000092.1 GCA_002713555.1 Planctomycetaceae bacterium | reverse complement strand
ACATGCGAGTGATTGGACAAAAACGTCCAACCCTGGTTGCGCAGGTCGTCGGCGTTCATCGGCAACGCTTGGCTCGAGTAATCAAAACAATTTTGTTTGGGTTAGGTATTAGTAGCCACTGTGAGTCATCGCGAAAACACAATAACAACAGAGGAAATAGAATACCGGAAAATGATTTCCGCAAACAACCCCAACTTTTTTGTGGAGCGACGGTTAGCTGTGACGTGGACTCGTTTGAAGGGGGCAGGTCAGCACCCGCTACATGGGTACAGAAGACATGGACCAGCTAGATGTTTATCCTCCACTAATTAAGGGGCTTGTCTATGTTTCAGGCAACATGGCGGTCACCGGTGGGTGCACTATAGAAGGTATAGTCGTGGTTGGAGGGGGTGTGGGAATAACGACAGATTTGACATTGACTTATGATGCTTCGCTACTGAGCAATCCGCCCCCGGGGTTTTCGGCTAATTTCTCGATGCAAATTGTGCCTGGTTTCTGGAGTCGTGTGGTGTACTAGAATCTGGTCAACCTCACTTGCCTGCAGGAAACGCCCTTTATTAAAGAAACACTGCGGCCGCTTACAGACGAAACGGATGAAATATCCAACTTATTCAGTTAGTACGGGTGTCACAGAAGTTGAACCGGGAGAAGACCCGGGGTCCGTTTTCCAAAGACTTGAGTTGTCGGTCTCTTCAGCAACCGAAACCGGTGGGAATAACATCTTTGTGAACGATAGTATTTATCGTGACAATAAGCAGCATAGTGAATGCTTGCCAGAGCCGCTTTGAAGCACGGCAATGATCAGAGACACGTGCGGTGTTTTCGATGTTTTTCGGAGATATTCAGTGGCTGATTTCTCTTGCCACTTGATTAATTGAGATGGCTCTGCTCAGTTGAATCCCTGCACTTTTATCGAATGCTTCTGTGGATAAGCTGCAATAGTTGGAAGCCATGTACCCTATGGATGCACAAACGAATAGCATTCAGTTAATCATTCGGATTCTATTTCTTCCTCCACTCGATAGCACTTTATGTTTCTATAGCAGCATCGCCCAACTACCTGTCAAATCGATTTATAGGAGATTGTAAAAAGAGATGAAATCCTATCGAAAAGAGCTTTGGTTTAATGTTCCAGCGCGCATGGACTTTGTGAATATCACGGACACGATAGAAGAATGTCTCGCGGAGAGCCGTATTGCAGAGGGATTGTGCCTTGTCAATGCCATGCATATTACGGCGAGCGTGTTTATAAACGATAACGAGTCAGGATTGCATCGAGACTACAAAAAATGGCTAGAAGAATTGGCCCCATTTGATGCTTCGCCTGAGAGATACCATCACAATCGTACTGGGGAAGATAATGCAGATGCTCACCACAAGCGTCAAATCATGGGGCGCGAAGTGGTTGTTGCGGTTACCGAGGGTGGGTTGGACTTTGGACCTTGGGAACAGATCTTCTATGGCGAATTCGATGGCCGTCGTGAGAAACGTGTTTTAGTGAAAATTATTGGGGAATAAGTGCTTCTTCCGTGTAAGCTTTCAATGCCTGGGCTAAGCTTCCAGGAACTTCATTTTCCAGCATTGCAGGAGGGTGCCGTAGGTCTGTCGTTTTGGGTAATTACTCATTCCACGCTAGGGTGGGCCGGCGCTTCGCTAGGGTGGGCTGACGCTTCGCTCTGGCCCAACCTTCAACTGCACCGGTCCGTAACCAAATAAGAGGACAGATCTAGGCTATCTCAATCCCTTACCTCAACCGGATTTTTTTAGAAAAATCTTCGTTTTCCGCAAATAGGATTGCTGATGGCGAAATGTATGCCTTGGCCTTAGTTTCCTTAAAAGTACCATAGCGCTGGATGAGACCTTCTTCGTAAGCTAGTTTATCGGAGTAGCCAGGGAGTAAGATGTGGTAGTCGTATCGGATACGTTGAGGTGCTATGCGATTGATGTGCCGGGCAATATTGGTCGTGCAGTTATTGGTAAACGTATCATAAAACTCGGGACGACTTGCCAATTCGTTAGCACGGCTGACTATATCAACAAATAGATTACGGGCTTGCTCTGGAGTTGCGGTTGTTGGATAGAGATAAATATCTTCACCCCGATGGTTGGCACGAACACCAATAACGTCACGCTCATCAGCGAGAACATAGATTAATTCATATTGCCGGGCACTTCCCTTCCAGGCCGCATATTGTTCACCGAGTTCTTTGCGAGTTTCAACACTTACGGCTAGTCTTTGTGGAGTTCCTCCTGGAGGCCGAAATTCAAAACTTAGCATGGTATGTGCTATGGCAGGCATGTTCTCAAACGGTACTACAAAGAAGTCAACGGACTGCAGTTCACTCAGGTCATAGACACGATCTTCGTGCTGGACAACATAGACATCATCAGAGAAGTAACGACAGTTTCGGACGTTATGAACGGTAATCTTTTGCCCCTGAAATTCAGCATAGGGTAGCACGGCCTGGTCTGGTGACCAGTTGCGCACATTCGAGGGAGCCAGGATCTTACGGACCCCGCTACATCCTGTAACAGCGACAACCAATACGAGGCAAAGGGGACGCGTCATAAGCGATGAGAGACACTTAGGTGCAAATGAGAAAAGCGGGGGATATTAGCCATTGCTGGGGGGGCTGGCAAGGCTATTTGGGTGGCATGAAAGGACTGGCAGTTTTATTGCCACTAAAATCAGGCAAGGGGAAAAAAGGCAGCTTATGATAGGATATTACTATTATGCCTGAAAATTTATCACCCAATGACATGACACCCGATTTGCAACCTCGGATCCGTGCTCTGGAACTGGTTCCACTCAGTGAGGAGGACGAATCGATGTACGCGCTGCGGGACCCCTATGGTTTTTCTGAAACCGTAGCTTTGCCTATGGGGGCAGCCATGTTGGTGACGCTGATGAATGGTGAGAGAACGCTAGGCGACTTGCGTAGGGAATTTGAGCATAAGGTTGGCAAATCAATATCACTGCCTGATGTCCAGCGTGTAGTCAATCAACTTGACCAGCGCTACATGCTTGATAACCAAAGATTTGCGGATTACCAGGAAGAATTAAAAACGCAATACAAACAACTCAAGGTGAGGCCGGCAGCACACGCTGGTGGAGCTTACGAAGAAGGTGTTCAAGAACTGAACACTCAATTGGGTAATCTCTTTACCAGTGAAGGTGGGCCTGGATTATTACCTTGGGAAGGGAATAACTCTCAAAAAGAGACCGATGGTTCGAATCCCGTCCAAAATGGAAGCCAATCGGATGAGGTTCCGAATAGTATAGATCATGAACTTTGTGCGGTGATGAGTCCCCATATTGATTTGCACCGTGGTGGCCCCACTTTTGCTTGGGCATACGACCGCGTTGTGGCAGATTCGGACGCCGATATCTATATTATTCTAGGAACGGCACACACACCTCTGGCCAGTCTGTTTAGCGTATCACAAAAGCATTTTGATACTCCCTTGGGGACAGTACAAACGGATCATGCCTTTATTGCTGATCTTAAATCTCGCTTGGAAGCATGTGATAATGCGAGCGAAGTGGAAGATATCTTTAATGATGAATTACCGCACCGTAGCGAGCATTCCATTGAATTTCAAACTTTGATGCTGCAATACGTATTGGGTGAGCGTCGCAATTATTCGATCGTGCCAATTTTGGTAGGGTCGTTTCACCCTTTTGTCCAGCACAATCGTCCTCCTGGTGATTCGGAGGCGGTTGCTGACTTTATTCATGTGCTTCGTGAGACAGCATCCCAGAGCAAAAAGAAAATCTGTTTTATAGCGGGTGTTGATCTAGCACATATAGGCCAACAGTTTGGAGATTCAGAATTACTAACAGATGCCAGGTTGACGGAGCAATGGACTGACGACCAGGAACTTTTGGCCCGAGCATGCGAAGGAGATGCCGAAGCATGGTTTATTCATGTTGCGGCCCAAGCGGATAAAAACCGCATCTGTGGTTTAGCCCCTATGTATGTCATGCTCAAGGTGATAGGAGCTTGTCGGGGGGAACTATTGAAGTACGACCATGCGGTAGCAGATGACCGCACCTCCTGTGTAAGTTTTGCCAGTGTTGCGTTTTATAAGTGAGAAGTGAAGATAGAAGAACGAGCAGGGTGACTTAAATAAATCTCGTGTTTTAAGCACCTCGATGCGGGCTAGAAATCACACATTGCCGCTGCTCATGCCTCATAATCTGCAATTGGTTATTGCGGTTTCTAAAATGGCCGTTGCGCCGAGTGCTTCCACTTTTTCCATGGTATCGATGATCTCTCCTCGTTTGACCATTGCGCGGACACTGTACCAGTTTTCGTCTTCCAGGCGATTGACTGTGGGTGAATGGAAACCAGGTGTAATTTTTTCTGCAGCGGCCAGCTTCTCAGCTGGAATATTGTATTCAAGGAGCGAGTATGCACGAGCAATCACAACACCTTCGATGCGGCGCACAATTCGGTCTGCTAACGCGGTATGGGGGGTTTCGGGATTCTGTACGAGTACCGTTTCGTAGCTTCCGATTTCGTCGAGAATTTGGAGGCGATTCGCAGCCAGCGTGCTGCCTGTTTCTACCAAATCGACAATTGCGTCTGCAACTCCCAAGGCAATCATGACTTCTACCGAACCTGATAATTCGACAGTGTGCGCCTTTGCGCCATGTTGGGCCAGATATTCGTTCGTAACATGCGGAAAACTAGTGGCAATGCGCCGGCCATCAAGGTCAGATGGTTTTTGTACTTCGCCACTATCGGGTACACAAACGGCCAATCGACAATTGCCGACACCTAAATGCAGTCGTGTCTCAAGATGAAAACCACTTTCGGCAACCAAATCCTCTCCGGTAATCCCCAGGTCGATGGCTCCTTCGGCGCATAGTACAGGGATGTCATCCGTACGCAAAAACGTAATATCAATCGGCATATCCTTGACACGCGCAAATAAACTACGGTCTTGACGTCGAAATCGAAGTCCTGCTTCCTGCAATAGTTGTTTCGATAAGTCTGCAAGACGCCCCTTGCTGGGAATACCGATTCGAAGATTATTTTTCATAGGATAGGGAGAGTGAAAAATGGGTTTATGTCAATTAGTGTCCAAAGCATAATTCTAAAAAAAACAGAGAAGCAAGTTGGGAAATGAAAAAAGATGCCTTGATCTTTAATCTTTCTCTTTTCGTCCACGTGAAGCCTTTTCATCAATACCTGAGACACCAAAACGCCGGGCAAGTTCATTTTCGACTTCTGAGAGCCGGATGCCTCGCGATGCCAAGAGAACCATGAAGTGATATAGTAAGTCACCTGCTTCGTAGATAGTGTGTTTGCGGCCTTCGTCTCCCGGTTCGCCAGCAGCTTCGACATATTCAGCAGCTTCTTCGATGATTTTACCGCCAATCTTCTCCACCCCACCAGCCAATAGCTTGGCAGTATACGATTTTTCGCCAGGCGATTCCTGCCTGTCCAGGATAACCTGTTCAAGTACGTCCAAAGGTCGGCGTGAGGGATCGGTCATCTTTTACCATTCTTGTTAGTCATTAGTGTTCCCGATAATTTGGGGTACCTTTTCAGGACACTTGTATCGCACCACAATGGAGGGTATGTAAATGGATAGTCTCGCTAGTTTAAGCGTCAGTCGGTATGGTGGCAATTGCCGTTCCTATTCGCATTTGCTGTGGAATTGCCGTTTGGGAGAGAAACAACGTGATTGAATCTTTGCCGGCAAAAAATTGCTGGTTTTTGACGGGTGCTACAGCTGTAGGAAAAACCCGAATTGGCCTGGCCATGGCACGCCGACTCCATGCCGAGATTATTTCATTGGATTCGATGGCCATTTACCAAGGCATGGATATTGGCACTGCCAAGCCGACTTCCGATCAACAGGCAGAGATTCCCCACCATCTGATCGATATCGTCCCTCCCGACCAGGAATTTAGTGTGGCCTGCTATCTCGAAGCGGCTCATGCCAAAATTGAGGAAATTAGAAGGCGAGGCAATGAGGTCTTGTTTGTAGGAGGTACGCCCTTGTATTTGAAAGGGTTATTGCGTGGTTTGACACCAGGCCCTCCTGCCAATTGGAAGTTGCGTGAAGAAATTGAAGCCGAGGTGGCCAAGCATGGACCCCAGGGACTTTACCGACGATTAGAACAATTGGATCCGGTGGCCGCCTCGCAGATCCATCCTCACGATACGCGTCGACTGATACGCGCGGTAGAAGTCTTTCGAATAACAGGTGTGCCAATCAGCCATTCCCAAATGCAATTTGAAGAAGAAATACCAGCGGAGGATTGTCGGGTATTTGCACTTCGCCGGTCCAGGGAGGTTCAATACGAGCGCATTAACGAGCGTGTGGATCAAATGCTTGAGCGCGGATTGGTGGAAGAAGTTAGAAGTTTAATTGCAGACATTGAGGAGCTAAGTCGCACTGCGAGGCAGGCCGTTGGTTACCAGGAAGTACTGGAGTACTTGGAACATGGTGATCATGAGATAATGACAGCTAAAATAAAAACCCGTACGCGACGCTTTGCAAAACGCCAGGAAACCTGGTTCCGTAGTCTTTCAGAATGCCGCTATTTCGACTTGGAAGACGACTGCCAGGTGGACGATATTGTCGAGCAGATTTTGGAGTCTGGTGAAAATATTCAACGTGAGTAGAGCGTTTTGTCCACCCGAGCTACTCATTCAAGGCCGAACGTAGGCGTTTTTTATTTTGTTTCCTGCAGAAACGAGTGAAATATGCGGGCTAGCTATCCCGCTGCGACACGACATTCGTAAGCTCCAAGAGAGATTCTTTGGCTGGGTTGTTTGGTGTCTTTGCCAGTGCCTCCGAAGCCAGATAGGTATGGTGGCGTGCCTCATTCCGTGCATTTTGGATTGCATCGGATGATTCTAACCAGTTGAGTATTTGTAGATGGTTCTCCGGATTGGGTGCGGCAATGAGCTGTTTCAATTCACACTGTTCACGGATGCTGAGCTGATCACGCAAACGGATTAGCGGCAAGGTCATTTTCAGATGCATAAGATCTGTCCCTAAGGACTTTCCTGTCTGTATCTCTTCGCCTTCGAGATCGAGCAAATCGTCTGCGATTTGAAAAGCGATGCCCAAGTGCCGACCATAGACTTCTAATTGACGAATGAGATCTTCGTTTGCGTTCGCATAGTAGGCACCAAGTTTACAGCAACAAGCTGTTAACTCGGCCGTTTTGGCATCGATTATTTGAAAATAGGATTCTTGAGTTAAGTCAAAGTCACCACTTGCCGCTGTTTGCCGTAATTCTCCCGCACAGACAATATTAGTTGCCTGTCCGATGGTACGACAGCCCATGGTAGTCTCAAGTGTACTTGCTAAATAAAATGCATGCGAGAATAAGAAGTCGCCTAGGAGAATGCTGGTCTTATTGTTCCATCTGGCGTTAATCGTATCTTCATGGCGTCGTAAAGTCGCTTCGTCAAGGACATCGTCGTGTACCAAGGTGGCGGTGTGAACCATTTCAACGACTGCAGCTAGAATGCGGTGTGAGTCATTGACTTCTCCGGCCATCTGGGCAGAGAGAAGCAGCAAGGCAGGGCGGAGACGTTTGCCGCCTAAGCGAAAGGCATGTTGTGTAATTTCATCGATAATTGGATCACTGTGCCGAAGCTCACTTTGAAGCAGATGATCAACCTTTTTGAGATCATTAGCGATAGGAGAAAAGAGTTTTGCCAGCACCGCTCGTGTATTCGACTGTGCAGTTCTTGCGGAACTCATGGAAATCCTTTCTTTGGCAGGCACTAGCCTTTGCTTGCACACGCATCGCTGCGCAAAAAATGTCCGCTTCGACCGCCTGACTTTTCTTCCAATTGAATCTTGCAAATTGTCATGCTTCGGTCTACGGATTTACACATGTCGTATACAGTTAGAGCTGCGGCGCTTACTGCCGTTAGTGCTTCCATTTCGACTCCCGTCTTTGCGGTGACAGCAACGGTAGCTTCGATGAGAATTGCATCGTTTTCGAAGGGTTTAAAATCAACTTGTACGGTTTCGAGAGCCAAAGGATGGCACATAGGTATCAATTCAGCAGTCCGTTTGGTGGCCATAATTCCAGCAACTCGGGCGACTCCCAAAACGTCACCTTTGACGTGCCCTTGATTCATGATTAGTTGAAGAGTCTTCGCTTGCATTTGGATCATGCCACTGGCACGGGCAATTCGATAAGTCGCTTCTTTGTTACCTACATCTACCATGCGGCTTGCTCCTTGCGAATCAAAATGACTAAATCCGGACATGGGGCACGCTGAAACAAAAGGGTAAAGGAGGCCATTGTAAACGGCACTCGCCGTACGTCGAGGGGGAAGTCGTGTTTCTGGCTCTGATATGGTTTGCAGAATATCGCGGCAAGGCACATATAAGGGATTAACAGATTAACCGCAGCAAATTGATCAGAGCAACCAATAAATAGGAGTTCCTGGAAGAAATTATAAAAACAGGATGAGTGCCACTGCCACCAGTAGTAAAATGCCAACAATCAACCATGGTTTATTAGTTTTTTCAGACGATTGGAGATTCGTACCGGGTGATTTTCCTTGATACGCAGCCAGTATCCCTTGAGCGTGCTCTAAATCTTTTTTTCGGACCAGGACACTAACAACACCGGGGGCTTCCGCACGAAAACCAGCGGTAAAATCACCTGCTGTTGTGGCGTCAATTTCTTCACCAGCTAATACGCTGACGATCATTGCTGCTTCCATGTCAGAAGCTACTTGTACGAGAGTTTCGACTTGGTTATCTGGATCGTGCATGTCCTACTTCTCCCGAGCGACAATTCAATAGGTTGTCAACAAGCCCTTGAAGCTTATTCCATTCTAGTGGAAATGTGGTTTTAGGGGTATTGTTTGGATGGCCGTTTGTGTCGCGCATAAAAAAAGCCTCGCTACCTTTTGGGTAGCGAGGCCCTTTGAGCGGGGAAGTAGCGACTTACCGGGAGAGATCAGTCACCGCGCAGTTGACTCATTCAACAGCCCCTATCTTGCTATCATAATCCGTTGGTTTTTATTCCAACGGGTTGGGGTCTAGACCAGCTCTTTGCGTGCTCCAATAAGCGTTCGTAGTCGCTCAGCTAATAGAGCAGCGTCGAATGGCTTTTTGAACGTTTCGTTGATGCTCGAACGATCAAAGCTGGCCGTAGTGCCATCATCAGGCAATAAGGCAATCAAGGTCGTTTCGGCAAAGTCGTTGCTGCGTCGCAGATTTTGGCAAATTTGAAGCGCCTCGACTTGGCCGATCGAAAAATCAACAATGATGCAATCGGGGTGGAAACTTTCGGCTTGGATTCCGGCTTCGAAACCACTAGCGGCTGTCGAAGTGCGGAATGATTTTTCGGCTGGCAATTCTCGCTTGAGATTCTCGATCAAAACTTGATCTTGAGCGACAATCAGCACTTTTGCCATCGCTTCATCCTCAAGATCGCCTAGCGGCATGCCATGCTCTTTGAGGAATTTGATCAAATATTCTCGAGGGATACGGCGGTCTTGCGAACCAGGAATGCGATAACCCTTCAATCTTCCAGAGTCAAACCATTTGCTGACCGTGCGGGGGGCCACTTTGCAAATCTTGGCGACCTGGCCAGTAGTAAAGACCTTCATCACGGGTACTCCAATAAATGTCTTGCGTTTTGCTAATCAAGATGCAAGATTTTCATCTCACAACTTGGACGTCCTGAGCGTCTACTCTCAGCCTGGCAATCAATTCCCTCCCGCCAGTGGGTTTCTTTTGGAAACAAATGTTTCCGGTCACTGCTGCTAAGAGCACACCTGGGTCGGGACGCTCTGTAATCGCATGTTGGTTTGGTTCAGGTCCTTCTGATCCGCTCCGTCATGTTTGTACTTATCGGCAATGCAAGCACTGGAAGATTGGCAAAATTCGTTAGATTAGCGACTTTAGGAATAAGACGCCCTAACCATCTATTTCCCAATCTCCTTTACACACGCATTGCACCATCAAAAAAACGTTGCAATAGAAATACTGCTGCAAGGGAGAGCAAGTCAGATAAAAGGTGCAAGGATCGAGTACTTGGTACTCATTCCTGGCTCCTCTTCATATTTGGCAGGCTCCCCCCTTGGAGCAGGAGCTCTCATCAGCCGGATTGGCCTAAAGTGGCCAGTGCTGGCGAGAACAACCTTTCCGATACATAGTTTCGATACAATCGGGGGTCTGACTTTAGAAAGTTTCGCGTGTTGCGGCGAGAAGACTGGTTATAGGGGCTGTGATGAAGCAAAATCACCGAGCCAGGTAGGATATTAACGGAAAAAAGGATTGTAAGTTGGGAGGCTCGTCTCCAGTACTTCTACTTGAGGATCAGGCCGCTTTTGCCTTGCTATCACTTTCTCGAATATGACCATCTTCCGATACATCTTCAAATCGGACTGAGACTCGTTTTGAGATTCCTGATTCTTGCATGGTGATTCCGTACAACGTGTCAGCACACGACATAGTCCGCTTTGAGTGCGTGATGATTATGAATTGCGTTGAACTCATAAATTCTTTTAGAACATCGACAAATCGGACAATATTGGCTTCATCGAGGGCTGCATCGACTTCGTCCAGCACGCAGAAGGGACTCGGGCGACTGCGGAAAATTGCCAGTAGCAAAGCAACACAGGTTAGTGTGCGTTCGCCGCCAGAAAGAAGCGAAATACTGCGGGGTTGCTTGCCTGGAGGACGTGCGATAATTTCTATACCGCATTCCAGTACGTCTTCAATTTCACTATTGTCGATAATGATATCGGCTTCACCACCGCCAAAAAGATTGCCGTAGAGCTCTTGGAAATGGCCTCGAATTACATCGAGCGCTTTGATAAATAGGTCACGGCTCTCAGTGTTTATTTGAGCGACCAATTGCTCGAGTTGGATTTTGGCTTTGCGTAAATCTTCGTATTGCTGTGATAGGTTCGTGTGACGATCTTCAACGGCTTCTAGCTCCGAGAGTGCTTCTATATTTACGGGACCAATGTTTTGGAGCTTTTGTCTAAGAGTATTAATTTCCTGATCAATCTCTTCACGTGGACCAAGTTCTACTGGAGTTTCTGTTGCAGCCAATGCAGCCAGGTCAATGTCGTAGTCATCAGACATGCGTGCCCCCATGTCCGCTCGCTTCTGCTGAATTTGCTGCAATCGAAGTTCAGCTTGTTGCAGGGTGCTCTGGCTATTGAGTAGCTGTTCACGCAATAAATCACCCCTTTGAAGCAGTTCTGAGCGTTGTTTTCGTTGCTCAGCATGCTTCTGGCTGAGCGATTGAGAATCAGAAGAAAGTTTTTCTTTCGTCTGGTAGAGTTCAGCTAGTTCGTCTCCAAGATTCTGAACCGACTGTTTTAAGGATTGCTGCTGCTGTTGGCACTCAGCATCGCGATGACGGGTCTCGGCAAGTGCCCTGTCGTGTTCTTCATGGTCACGCTCGAATTGCTCCATTTGTCCTCGCAAGCCATTTCGACGTTGCTCGCTGCGAGCCAACGCGACACGCTGGTCAGAAACCGATTTTTGCAGAGCTGTTTGCTTTTCTTCGAGCTGATTATTTTTGTCAGACCATTCGTGAATGGACTTGTTGAGTTCTTCTAAATTGGCTTGGTAATTGGCCAATGATTTGCAGTGTTCTTTCAGATCTTTCCCTGAGGAGTCGACATCTTTATAGGCTGTTGATAAATCTTTTTTAGCAGCAGTAAATTGTCGATCGGCTTGATCTGCGCGTTCTCGCATTGCCGCGTATTTAAGTTGAACTTGTCCGAGTTGTTCAGCAAACTGCTTGTGTGTGACGGAATACTCTTTAAGTTTTTGATCATCTTGCTTGATGGTATTTTCCAGTTTTTTGCATATTGCTTCTTTCTGTTCTGATTGAGCCTC
The DNA here is from genome assembly GCA_002713555.1 of Planctomycetaceae bacterium. Next base: position 25,032 of record PATG01000092.1, on the reverse strand, counting down.
CATTTCATGGATTTCGTCGATAAGAGCGCGTAATTCACTACGACGTGATAGTAATCCAGTTGTGGATTGTCGTGGTCCTACAATAAAAGTGCCATCAGCCGCAAGTACTTCGCCTACAACAGTTACATAATTTAAGCCACGCCCGACACCATTGGCCAACCGTATTGCAGTTGGTAAGGCATCAACAAACCACCAACGCCCTAATAATCGACGCGTAAGAGTTGCTAAATCTGGAGCCGATTCGACAAACTGGTCTGCACGACCCATAACTCCTGGTTCACGACTTAGATCAATGCGGTCTACAGCGCTGGCAGGCAAGGGTACGTCGAGTCTTAAAAAACTCGTCCGTCCAGCCCAATCGCTTTCGACCATTGTGAAGAAGGATGGGTCAGCTTTTTCAATAAGTAAATAATTGGCACGTTCGCCCAGTGCCGTCTCTACGAGTGCAGCACTGTCGGCGTCAACGTTCAATAAGTCGGCGACAATACCACGTATGCAACCAAAAGGCCCTTCAGGTTGTTCTTGGGACCTTTTGAGTGCTTCTTTAGTACCAGCACTCAACCCATCCAGTCGGCGCTCTAGTTCCTCAAGTACAATGGCGCGTTCTCGTCCACCTACTAACCTACCCCGTAGATCCGCCAATTGAGATTGAGATTTAGAAAGTAGCTGACGGTCTGCCTCCAATTTTTCTTGCACTTGAGTAAATCGCTGCAAAGCCTCTTTAGTTTCAATTTCAGAGGTTTGGAGAGATTTCTGGATTTGCCCAAGTTGTTGTGCAAGCTCAGATCGGTTTAACTCAGCATGCTGGAGTTGCTCTTGAAGACGCTCCTTTGTAGCTAGAATGCGTGTGCGTTCGGACTCGAGGGCGTGGATTTGATGTTCTAATTCTGTTGCTGCACGTAGTGTGGCCGTGTGATCATTGCGATACGATTCGTTTTTGGTTCGACATTGGGCGAGAGACTTTTGAACCAGATCTAATTGGGTTTGTTGGGAGTGAACATCTTGATGTAGTGTGTTGTACTGATTTTCGGCAGTTTCAAGTTCAAGTTCCGTTTCTGAAACCAACTGTTCTGCATCTCCGGCCCGTGAAGTCATAACCAGCAACTGCTGCTTGAGTCGCTCTGTTTCTTGCTCGAGTTCATCACAACGTGCGAGTTGGCTGCGGCGAGTAGATTCACATTGGGCAATACGTTCTCGGGCGTTTGCTGCCTGATCGCTGGTCTTATTCAGCTCGTTTTGTAAACGATCGGTTTCGGATTCGGCCGTTACAAGTTGTTGATCACTCGTTGTAACTTGAAGTTGTAATTCTTCACTGGCTTTGCGTTTGTCATTTGCAGCGTCTTGAAGTTTCTTCTGCTGATATGTAAGATCACGCCAGTCAGTAAGTGCTGCCTGTGTACGCAGTTCTTTGAGCCTGTCGGATTGCTCCTTGTACTTACGTGCTCTACCTGCCTGAGATCGCACGCTCCGAAGACGCGAATCAAGTTCATCTACGATATCAGAGAGACGTAGTAAATTCTGTTCAACACGTTCTAGACGTCGCGCCGCCTCCTGACGCTTGAGCTTAAATCGACTTACGCCTGCCGCTTCTTCAAAGATGAGACGTCGCTCACGGGGTGAAGACTGCAATAGGGCATCGACTTTCCCTTGTTCAATAATGCTGTAAGCACCAGTCGAAACACCCGTGCCAGCAAACACCTCTCGGATATCGCGTAATCGCACTTGTTGACGATTAATCAGGTATTCCCCTTCACCACTACGGTACACGCGTCGGGTGATTTGGACTTCGTCAGCATCAAAGTCGAGAATGCCAGTTGAATTGTCAAAAATAAGTGTTACTTCGGCAGAGCCAGTTTGCCGTCGACTGCTTGTGCCACTGAAAATGACATCGGTCATCTCCTTGCCTCGCAAAGCTTTGGCACTTTGTGCCCCCAAAACCCACTTGATGGCGTCTACAACATTCGACTTGCCCGAACCATTCGGACCAACCACAGAAGTGATTCCAGAAGGGAACTCAAACCGAGTGCGATCGGCAAAGCTTTTGAAGCCGTTTAGTTCCAGGGCTTTGAACATGTGCAGGAATGTAAGCGAGCAATGGAAAAAGTGAAATAGTGAAGCGTTCTTTTATGGGATTTCGTGGTAGGCGTTTTCAGAGTATGAAATCCTGGTCACGTGTTTCGTAAGCGCGGAGGTGTGGAATGAATTGGTTGTTAGTTAAAAAGTGTTTCTAAAAGAAGTTGCTTCTTCTTGATAAATGCAAGTGTGTCATTGGATGGACTTTAGCTCTTCTTGCCGAACAACTCTGGTTGAGGTGTTTGGATTTGATAGGAATCAGAAATTTCACTATCTGCGAGGTTGTCTTGGTTTGATTCCAAAATCTCATTGCCCCCTGTAGGCAATGCATTAATCTTAAAGCGACTCGTCATGCAACCTGTGTCTTTAGCTTGCTGTATCATTTGCACAACGTCAGGATATTCTCCTCCCAATTCGACAACAGTACGAATTACATCATTAAGATTATTGGAAACAACACGCTGCTGTGTCGTTTCTCCAAAACGAGTGATTTTGACTTCTCCTCCACTAAGACCGTTCACCAGGATGTGGGGGCCAGCATCCAATACCAATGGCAATTGCAGGGGATGGTCTTTGCCAAAAAGAACGATCTCTGGACGGCGGCTACTGGTGACATGGACCATGGATACGCCTGGAATATCGAGCACGTGGTATCTGAATTTTTCGTTCATTAATTCTCCACGAACCAACGAATCATTCGGGGCCATGGCTGTGAGTGCTCGGAAGGCACCATAGCGAGTTTCAGCACTCTTCACTTGTAAAAGTGTGCGCAATTGCTCGTATGCAGCACCATCGTCCATAGCACTTAAGGCAACTAATGCATGTGCACGAAAGGCGGGCTCCTCTTTAGTAATGGCAGTGAGGGGGTTGATTGCTTCTGTAATATCTAAATATGCGAGCGCTTCAGCAGCATAAAAACGCACTTCCGGGTCTTCATCAAGGAGTCCTTGTTTAAGAACTTCAATGGCTTGCTCACTACCAATTGCTTCTAAACGTAAGGCAGCAGAAGCAGAGGTAATTGGGTCGGTCAATTGATTGTTGAGCAATTGCAGGCGGGATTGTGACTGCAAATGGGACTCGCCAATTGCAATGTTTCGCACAATACGCATATATCTACCAACATTGTCTTTGTAACGTGGATGTAACTTAAGCTCGATGTATTCATCCGTTTTCGGGGTGGCAACTCCTCTTCGTTGTCCTTCAAAATAGCTGTAGAAACGTTTGTTGATAGATTTTGAAATTGATTGGCTCATCCGAACAGATTGCTGCTCATGGTCGAGAATGAGTCCCAGGCTGCGCGATTTAAGAACCCGTCCACCGCCAAGCACACGACCTATTCTGGCGCGAGCCATGTCTTTAGGAGAATCAGCATTGGGATCAACAAGCACGGCACCTTCGGCAATTGCCATTAAATGCCCTTGGCGTATTTGGCCTCCTAAGACGGCCATCTCTGTAAGGCGCGTTTCGAGGAGTTGTCCACCTCGCAGGCTGATTGTGCTGCTCCGTGATGGTGCACGAACTTCAATATCAAATTGCTCCCCCGCCTCAATTCCAGGCTTTAGTAGGCCACGCACTAAGACTAAAGCCGTATTGGGAGACGCCAATACTTGATTGGGATTCTCGACTTCACGACGGTTCATCTCGCCCAGCATGGCAGCCCGTTGTGGAGAGGGTTGTGGGTCTTCGCCTGTTCCTTGAAGTCCTGTCACGAGTGCCACTGCTTCTAATTTGACGTATCCCATGCCGTACGGATGCGCTACATCTCCAATGAGATTTGTATCTGGGGAGTCGTCTTCTGGTATTTGCACCGCAGGGCTTTGTTGTCTGAGTACAGGTCCCATGCACCCTGTTGCCAGGATAGTCAATGCAAGCATAGCAAAGCCTATACTACGAATTGGCTTATCAGCCTCGTGATGCATCACGATGGTTCTCCTACTGGTCAACATGAGAGGGGGTATGCGGGCAAGATGTACCCGGTCCGCCCCATGCCTAAAATGGGGCAGAAGCTTACGAGCCAGAGAAGAAGGGGTCAAGACAGAGACTGCAGGACATGCTAGCACCCTATGCTTAGCCACAAAGAATCAGCAGTCGATTATTTCTTGCTTGGGTATATCAACCATGCCATGATTGCAGAATGGCTAAGGAGGATCGTATCCTCCAGGATGCCAGGGATGACAACGCCCGATGCGTAATATGCCACGAATAGAACCTCGAATTGCTCCATGCTTCTTGAGTGAAGCAATAAAATAAGTGCTACAAGTTGGCTTAAATCGACATCGAGGGCCTAACCAAGGACTGATGATCCATTGATAGCACCGAATTATTCCTATGAGGAACCATCGCGGTATTTGCCAAAGAGTTTTCAGGATGGATTCTCCAAAGGTGGTTGCTTTTGTGAAAGCTTGCTGGCATTACATGCAGCAAGTTTTTTTAGTGAAGACTGTAAACGTATCGTATCTGGACTGGCGCCGCGCCGCGGTAAAACAACCAAATCAAGGTTTCGTGGTAATTCGTTCTGGACCCTTCGGAAAGCTTCTCTTAACGAACGCTTCCATCGATTGCGTATTACGGCATTGCCGAATTTGCGCGATACGGCCATTCCTAATCGAGGTCGAGAAGAAGTTCCGTATGCAGCATAGACGACGATTAGGCTGTCGACCTTACTGCAACGTTGTTCGAATACGTAGGAAAATTCTGCCGGCTTGAGCAGACGAACAGACTTTGGAAAACCGTACTGGGGCATCGCGATTATAGAGATTTCGTGGAATAGAATTCAGGGATGTGCGGATCTAAATGGTTCACAAAGTTAAAAGGTTGGTACTACGGGCAATCATGTCAGGAAAGGGGCATTGTAGTTCTGTATCAATCCACAAGGCACTGCTGGAATTGCACAGTTTTTCTAAACCCCGAAATATCTTTATTCTGTAAGAATCATGTATCCAGCGTGTCATCTATACGAAAAGTTTCATCAGTATCAATGTCAGGGGGAAGCTTTCTTTTTGTGTGAGCAGATCCAGAGTGGCCAGGTCCAAGTTGGCCAGGTAATCTATCGGGTGGTACTACCGGACCGCGTCGATGTTTGCCCAACCGTCGTACCCAATGGCCTCCCAGTAATATGAATACGACAAGTAACAATCCTAAAAGGGCAATGGCCAAGAGAGCCATCATGGCCGCAGTGCGTGTTGGTTCAGGGATTTGTACTGGCGAAACGTTTTCTTGGGCTAATAGCCAATCGACACTGTCGTGCACCCAGGTGATTGGCAAAAGATCTACCATTGCAGTTCTGAACGGAGATCCTCTTGATACTTTTCACTAAGCAGTAGAATCTGTTCGCGATCATCAGAGGAAAATTCATCAGGTAACATCACGAGCAATTCTGCAAATAAATCACCTGCGGCACCATTCTGACTTTTTACGCCATGGCCCTTAACCCTCAACTTCCTGCCACTGGAAGCATTGGGGGGTACTGTCAGTGTGATTGTGCCGTGTGGAGTCGGCACATCGATTTTTGCTCCACGTATTGCTTCGGCCAGAGTGATGGGAACACGTAAATCAAGACGTTTGCCTTGTCGGCGAAAAAAGGGATGTGGAGCTACTTGAACTTTGATCAAGAGATCTCCATGGGATCCCCCATCGTTACTTGGGTTGCCTTGATTTCGGAGTCGTATTTTTTTACCCGATTCGATTCCTGCAGGAATCTTTACTTGAATCGTTTCGATCTTGCCATTTGCCCTTTGTACGGCAATCTGGGCTTCTCCTCCCAGAATGGCACTCGTAAAGGGTACAGTCAATTCTTGTTCAATATTCGCACCACGTGTGGGGGCTTGGCGTCGGGGGCTTCGTTTTCCTCGCTGGCTGAAGTTCTTGAAAATATCTGCGAAGCCACCGCCTCCTAGTCCACTTCCCCCAAACAGATCTTCAAGATTGATGTCAACATTTGGGCCGCCGCTACNATCGGGTGGCCAGCTTTGTGGGCCAGCATTGCCAGGCCCATATGCCCCTTGGCTGTAGGATTCGTACGCACTCCCATAACGGTCATACAACTCGCGTTTCTTGGGATCGTTGAGAACATCGAAGGCCGTTTGCACTGCCTGAAACTTTGCCTTAGAACTAGCATCATCCGGGTTAAGATCAGGGTGATGTTTGCGCGCTAATTGGCGATAAGCTTTTTGAATGTCCTCCGGTGTGGCACTGCTACTTATGCCCAGGGTTGCGTAGTAATCTTCTGCCATGTGACCTATGAGGAAGCGGCCTGCAAGGGAACTGCTTCGATGTGGGGGGATCTGCGAGGTACCAGCTGTTATTCTACCGGTCTTTGAGACGAATGGTAGACCATGGGCGGAGGCCAAATTTGGGTCGTCGAGAGTGANAACTGCCCTAAACTAGGNCGTCTTACGTCCGTATTTGAACCTTCCTTTCGTTTTTGATCCAGTGATGTAAACTGCATGGGAACAAACATAGCCTGCTGTAGTAGATACGGATGAATGATCAGGGCTAGACCCGAACACTCGTGAGATTGCATGTTTTTTAGGCATAAACTTGGATACTCCGTATTGATTCGCATTCCCCAATTTTTTTNATGGATTGTTCTGATTCACGGAATATGTGAGACGACACCCGTTGTATGGGCCGCTCGATACGACGGCAAACTTACCGTAGTCGTTCTTGATGATAAAACTCGCCAGCCTCTAGCTGCGCGTTTGGAATTACTCGATAGTCGAGGTCGACCAGTTCGAATACGAGCGAAGAATGCTGTTCCACATGGAGCGTACTTGGTATTCGACGGCCAGGTTACGCTGGAACTACGTAAAGGTACTTACCAGTTTCTTATCGAGGCGGGACCTGAGTACCAAACCCGGCCTGGTCATTTTGTGATTGAGCGACACGCAGAAGACACCACAGAGGTCATCCTCCGACGCCATGTCGATATGAAATCTGAGGGATGGTGGGCTGGTGATTTAGATGTCCATCAGAAATCCAAGGTGCTACCGCTGATGATGCGCGCGGGTGGCACGACAATAGCGCCNTATTTTAATCGNGAAAATATTCAAGGTAAATGCAAACAAGAAAAACTATCTTCGGAANCGTCTNTGGGGCCATTGCTTTCGTTAGACTACCGACGGGGAGGAGGANTATTNCTTCTGGGCATCGGTTCGTCGGACCAGTCCTATGATGTGTGTGCTCTCGACAAAGAGGATTCGACGGTGAAGCTGCTCAACCAAGCGCATGAGGCAGGCGACTGNGCTGTNGCGCTCATGCCTTTTGCNTGGGATCTGCCTCTCTGGGTAGCCACCGGGAAACTCGATGCAGTGCAGATCATTCACCGGCATGCACTAGGCAATGATGTGGTAGATCATGAAGGGTGGGGTAAACCACGTGATAAGACTTTCTTTCCGGGAAAAACTGGAAACGGCCGCTGGAGCGAAGCAATCTATCACCATCTTCTCAATTGCGGATTGCGCATACCACCGGCAGCTGGTAGTGGTTCTGGGGCAAATGGCAATGCTGTGGGTACGAATCGGGTATATGTTCACTGCGAAGAATTTTCAGTTCAAAATTGGATGGCGGGTCTGCGTAATGGGCAAGTGATGGTGACATGTGGTCCTCTCTTGCGAACACGCGTTGATGGAAATCCACCAGGATGTGTTTTTCAGTTGGATTCAGGTCGTTCGCGCGATTTCCAGATATCCTTACGATTGAGCTTTTATGAAAAAACGCCTGTTGAATATTTAGAAATTGTCAAGAATGGCAGAGTGGCCCATGAGGTTCGTCTCTCTGAACTTGTAGATCGACAGGGCCGTTTACCAAGCTTGCATTTTGACAATAGCGGCTGGTTTTTAGTGCGAGCAATGACAAACGAAACAAAGAACTACCAATTTGCTTCTACGGGACCCTACTATGTCCAGAAGGGGCAAGAACCAAGGATTAGTCGCAAGAGTGTGCAGTTCTTTCTCACATGGCTCGATGAGGCAGCCAATAAATTTNCCGACAATCTAGAAGTTCACAAGGAGATAATGTCGGCACGTCCTTATTGGCAAGATCTCNTTTCAAAGGCAAATGTAGANTAACTCTAGATCGGATGCTTCATCCATAGCAGTTGCAGAATGGATGTCGTAGCAGCTAGCCCTTCTTTTTGCCGCTTTTTGAAGAGGCCGGTTTGCCATTGCTGGAAAGTTGGTCGGCTAGGGCAGGCTGAAGAGAACGGCCGTTTTGAACCTCTAGCAATTCGTGCTGTGAGCGATGTGTGTCTTCGCCATGCCAGACGGTAGATCGGATATAAGTGCCATCTGGCATCAGACGTCTTGANCGCGTATTGTCTTGCCAATAGGTTGGCAGTACTTTTTTGCAGAGATAGCGTTTGATTTCAGGTGCTTCAATCGGAAACATGACTTCAACGCGTCTTTCAAAATTTCGCGGCATCCAATCCGCGCTAGATAAATATACTTTTGCCTTCGAGCCCTCACCAAAAACAAAAATTCGGCTATGTTCCAAAAACCGATCAACGATACTCCGTACTTCGATGTTTTCAGAGATGCCATCGAGACCTGGTCGCAGGCAGCAAATACCTCGAACGAGCAGTTTGATAGGCACTCCAGCTTGACTGGCGCGATAGAGCGCTTCGATTGTTTCACGGTCGACGAGAGAATTTAGTTTAGCAATGATTTGCGACTTTTTTCCTTGTTGAGCACGTTTGGCTTGTTCGTTGATTAATTCGATGGTGCGTTGATGCATGTCTTGTGGGGCAATAATCAGTTTTTGCCATTTATGCCCTTGCGAATAACCAGTCAGGAAATTGAAGAGTGCCGAAGCATCGTCAGCGATTAGCTTGTTCGAAGTGAAAAGTCCCAGATCCGTATACAGCTTCGCCGTATTGGGATTGTAATTTCCAGTACAAAGATGCACATAGCGGCGTACTTTTTTGCCTTCCTGGCGGACAACCATTGCGAGTTTGCAGTGTGTTTTGAGATCCATAAACCCAAAGACGACATGGACTCCAGCTCTTTCCATTTGTCGAGCCCAATCAATATTGTTGGCTTCATCAAACCGTGCTTTTAATTCGACCAAAGCNGTTACATGCTTGCCGTTTTCGGCAGCTTGGATAAGCGCACGAACGATTGGACTATTGCCACTCGTACGATAGAGGGTTTGCTTGATGGCNAGAACTTGACTATCTTCTGCCGCCGTTTCAATGAAATTGACAACAGGATCAAAGGAGTCAAAAGGGTGATGCAATAAGATGTCTCGATCAGCTATTTCAGAAAATAAATCATTTTTTCGGCTCAATCCCATGGGCAAGCGAGGTCTAAAATCAGGCTGAAGAAGGTTTTCCTGNCCTCGTAGATTGACGATTTCCCAGAGGCTGGTCATGTCGAGCATGCCATCAAGACGGTAAATCTCGCTATACGTTTTTCCGTCTACTTCATATTTATGAAAAAGGTGTTCTTCATTGATCAGCATTGTCAGTAAATCACGGCCAATATTGGATTGGACTTCAAGTCTGACAGCCTCGGACAGATTGCGAGCACGCAATCGATGTTCAATGGCCCGTAGCATGTCATCGGCTTCCTGTTCTAGCAAGTCGATATCCATATCACGTGTGATGCGGAATGAAGCATGGTGTGCAATCTCATAGCCACCAAATAATTCAGGCAGTTTTGCAGCTAAGATGTCTTCCAAAAGAATAAATTCGTAGCTACCCGGTCCACCGACATTGATAAAACGAGGGAGCACCTGCGGGAGTTGCACCACTGCAAATAAATCAGGTGGTCCCANTCCTTTGGTGCGATGCAGCATAGCCATCAGGTACAAACCTCGATTGTGAAATCGTGGGCTTGGGTGGCTGGGGTCGATTGCCATTGGAGTCAGGATTGGAAAAGCCCGCCGCAGAAAAAATTCGTCGGTTATTTCTCGTTGACTCTTGTCGAGTTCCGCTTCACTGAGTATGTGGATGCCTTCTTGTGCAAGTTTAGGCACAATAGCTTTGTTAAAGCAATCGTATTGCTCTTCAACGAGTTCACTGGTTCGTTGCGAGATCTTCAATAATTGGGAGTGGGCTCTGTACTCATCTGCTGCAATATCCTGCGCAGCAACTCCGCCAAAAGCTTGTTCGCGCAATCCGGCAACACGAACCATAAAGAACTCATCCAGGTTGGAACTGAATATAGAAAGAAATTTAACGCGTTCCAAAAGTGGGTTGGAGGGGTCCTGGGCTTCTTCTAACACCCGCGCATTAAACTCCAGCCAACTCAATTCACGATTTATGAAATGCTCTGGCAGGAATTGGGTGGAAGAATTCATGGCGAGATGAGATTTAGATAAAGGAGCGTATGAAATATNCGGGCTTATTCAATTATACCTTATAGGAGTTCGAAATAGGTGCTTTCTGGCCCCGTGAACTCCCAGTTTACAAAAAGTAAGAAGGCATACGGGTACAATTGGAATAGGCAGCGGAGCGCTGAATAGAATTGAAGCCGGTTCTAGAAACTGCCGTCCTAAGGTGTTTGGACCAGATCACAATATTTAGAGTTCTTAGAAACTTATGCTATCAACGCATCAAAAATGCGTACTTCCGACCAGTTCGAACTTTGTTCGGCTAGAAACTGCTGGTGCCGCTCCGATACTTGATAGCGATCATGGTCTGATTCGCAGTTAAAAACCAAGTGGACTGCCACATCATGATTCGTGTCATTGACAGGTCTATCGTAGTCGGTGGCACGCAGGCCAACGCTAAAGTGGGCTAACCCAGGGTGATCACGAAGGTACTTTTTGCAAGCGTCCACAAAGGACGCATGAGCGGCCGGATCGCGATTTTTGAGTGTAAAAAAAACTATATGGGCCAGGCCGGGAGAATTGTTGTCGGTCATTGTATATTAGTGCTCCTGAAGAGATTTGATTTCAATTCACTTGTTTTCTCTTTTATGAGATGAAATGAAATTGGCGTGTTTTAAAACGGGTACTAGATTGGCTTACTGTGCGACGTGGCAGCTTCGACAGCACTAGGATTCCCTGTGTCCCTGTTGTTGCTTGAATCCTTCTTGCTATCGATGTTTGGGTTCACGTTTACAGAGGCGCCAATAAGTTTTTCGATATCGTCATAATCGAGTACTTCGTGTTTCAAAAGCGCATTTGCCATGGTCTCCANTTGATCGCGATGCTCCGTAAGAACTTGGGAGGCTCGGTCCTCGGCGGATCGCAGTATTTTAACGATCTCTTCGTCGATAGCCTGAGCTGTCTTCTCACTAAAAATGCGATGCTCATGAGCCATTTCGCGGCCCAAAAAAGGCTGGTCTTCCTGATTGCTGAAGGCGACTGGACCTATTCGTTCGCTCATCCCCCAACGTGAGACCATGCGACGAGTTAGATCGGTTGCACTTTTTAGATCGCTTTCAGCTCCCGCGCTGTACTCGTCGAATCGCATTTTTTCGGCTGTGCGACCACCTAAGGTCATTGCCAATTGCGCCAGCATTTCACGNTGTCCCATATTGTGTCGATCTTCCTCTGGAATTATCTGTGTGACTCCNAGGGCNCGACCGCGGGGCACAATGGTTACTTTGTGGACACGGTCACAACCGGGGATGAGCCAGGCCAGGAGTGCATGTCCTGCTTCATGGTAGGCACAAACGAGTTTTTCGTGTTCTGAGAGCACCTCTTCTCTTTTGGCTCCCATGAGTATTTTGTCACGTGCGTGTTCAAAGTCATCCATATCTACTTTGTCTTTGTCGTGACGCGTTGCCCATAGGGCAGCCTCGTTAACGAGATTTCGAATGTCTGCTCCGGTCAGGCCAACTGTTGCTTGAGCCAAGCGTTCAAATTCGACTTCCTCGGTAATTGGTACATTGCGACTGTGCAGTTCGAATAGCTCCCTACGTCCATCGATGGAAGGGCGGTCTACGGTGATGTGACGATCAAAACGCCCCGGGCGAAGCAAGGCCGGATCAAGAACGTCTGGTCGATTGGTAGCAGCCAGAACAATGACTGTAGAGCCTGGACTGAATCCATCCATCTCACTCAGGATTTGATTCAGGGTTTGTTCTCTTTCATCATGTCCACCCCCCAGACCTGCGCCTCGCTGGCGTCCCACGGCGTCAATTTCGTCGATAAATAGAATGGAGGGTGAATTGTCTTGAGCCGTTTTGAACATGTCACGCACTCGTCCAGCACCAACTCCAACAAAAAGCTGTATGAATTCCGAGCCATTGATTGAGAAAAAAGGANCACCCGNTTCTCCTGCTACCGCACGNGCTAGTAGAGTTTTTCCGGTTCCAGGGGGGCCCATGAGTAGTGCCCCTTTGGGAACTTGTGCGCCTAGCCGTTGGAACTTTTCAGGATCCTTTAGAAATAAGACAAGTTCCTGTAAGTCCTTTTTGACGCCGCCTAAGCCGGCAACATCATCAAAAGTGACTGTTTGTGATTCAGGATCGTAAAGACGTGCCGGACTTTTTGTAACTCCTCCCATCATGCCACCACCAAGCATCGAATCACGGGTTCGACGGATCATGGACCAACCNAGGAAAAACAACAAAAACAATCCAATCATCGAGACAATCATGAAAAGATTGTCGTAGTTNGCCTGAGGCTCTACACGAATTTCCACTTTTTTAGCTTGCAGCTCTTCCAACCATGATTCACCAACTTGGGGTGGCAAAATACACTGAAATCGAGTGGTCGGTTTATTGCTCTTCGACGTAGTATCTACTTTGGTCTTATCCTCTTCGGTGGGGACGATTGCTTTGCGATAGGTCCCCGTAATCATGGAACCCTGGATGGAGACATGGGCAATGTTGTTTTCAGCCAATTGTTCCAGAAATTGACTGTAAGGGATGACCGTTGGAGCTGTCCAAGAGCTTACTAAGAATAAAACTATAAGAGAGCCAAACAGCAAGAATACAACCCAATGGATAGGTTTGCGTTTCGGCGCTTGATTCGGATCATTTTCAACTGAAGGTGGCTTGTTCGACATGNTTAAACGCCAAAGAGTATTGTCAACGAGTTTGGAACTACCGAACGAGTATTCAGCGACTAGAACACTTCGACTGCCACTTTNCCAAGGCCGAGTTGTCTATTTATTTCGCACAGCTAAGAANCGAACGCAGCAACTACAGCAGTTTTGGCAGGTAAAGAAGGCTAAGCTTGTTATTGTTTCTTGTTTTCATCATAGCGATTGATTTTGCCAACTATATTTCCATCTTCATATTCGGCTTCTACGCTTTTCTCTCCATCCTCATTCCAATAAATAGCTTTGCCTGATCTTTTTCCATTTTTAAATTGCATGAAACCCTTCTTGTTGCCATTCTCGTAATACATGATCCGATCACCATCGATCTTGCCATCCTTGTACGTAATCTCCATTCGTATTTGTTTCCCATCGCGATAGTAAATTTTCCAGGTACCATCTCGTTTAGCCTCTTTATAACTCTTCGATGCCATGAGAGTCCCATCATCGAGGAATACATCCCATTGTCCATGGGGCTTGCTTCCTTTGTAGGTGACAGTCTTGCAAACCTGGCCATTTGGATGCCAATAGGTCCAAGGACCCTCGTGAACTCCTTGGCTAAACGTGCCTTCCGTAAATTTCTGACCATTGCGGTAATACTCGATGTATTCTCCCACGTTCATGTAGGAATCATCTGAAAGTTTAGCAACCATCCTGACGAGGCGCACTGAGCCATCTTCATATTTTTCTTCTATCTTTTGACGCCCACTTTCTATGGGTGTGGGGGCAGGCTCGGGCACTTCAAGATAGATGCGACCCTCTTCTGGGATTGGAGCCGCTGAGCATTCAGCTGTCCAAAGAAAGCCAAACAATAGGATTGTCAGAGAAAAGGATTTCATGGCAATATTTTTCATTGTGAAGTATCTCGCTATTTAGAAAAACGTTTGATCCTAGGAACAGGATTCCATTCCCAGAATGTCCAGTATCGCACAGACTGGGCAACTCACCAACCGCCTGCCGGAGATTCGCTCGATGCTGGCTGGGACTCCTGCTGGATTTGGGACCAGTCGTATAGAATAGCAGGGTTATTTGGTGTTCTACCCAACTTTTATACTATTTAGGTGTTCCAACCAGGTGGCAAACAGGCTCCTTTTTCGACGGTAAGAATTCCGTCTCGGATGAGGCAAAAAGGACCTAATGCACCCTCCTCAATCTGATTCTGATTGATAATTCTTGCTTCAGGTCCAATGCGGCAATTCTTATCGACGATAGCGCCATCTATGATCGTACCATCTCCCACACCTACTGGCATGAGGTTCTTTCCAGAGGCGTTCCGGTCGGCAGGCGATTCGTAAAAGTCGGCACCCATAATGATTGAGTTGCGAATTGTTACATTTCGTCCAATTTGACATCGCAACCCGATCACGCTGTTTTCTACATTTGAACCAGGCTCAATGATACATCCGTCCGCTACCAGGCTGCCTTTGACAGTCGAACCGTCAATTCTTGTGGGAGGTAAGAATCGTGGGCGCGAGTAGATTGGTAAATCAGAGGTAACCAACTGAAATGGAGCTTGGGGTTGTGCCATCTGCAGATTCGCTTCAAAAAATGAACCAATCGTGCCAATGTCTTCCCAGTACCCGTCAAACAAATGTGTTTGTACATGTTTATTGTTGATCGCAGATGGAAAAACTTCCTTGCCAAAGTCACGGTACCCTTTTTCTTCAAGGACATTGGCTAAAACTTTTCGATTGAACAGATAGATGCCCATACTGGCCAGGCAGCTTCGGCCACTGCTCTCAATACCATGCTTGTCGATCCATGTGGGGTCCATACGAACATTTCTTAGTTCGTCATCCGACGTAGGTTTTTCAAGAAAACCAGTCACACGTCCGGAGTCATCGACTTTCATGATTCCTAGTGATTGAGCTTCGTGGTCATGGACCGGTTTGGCGGCGATCGTAATATCAGCGCCAGACTCTTGATGATTTTTCAGCATGGCTCGGAAGTCCATGCGGTACAGCTGATCTCCCGATAAGATGACGACATAATCGATTCCCGGCTGCGTTAAATATCGAAGATTCTTACGAACTGCGTCGGCGGTCCCCTGGTACCAGTCCGTTTCTTCAGCAATGGTTTGCTGGGCGGCAAGAATCTCTACAAATCCACCACTGAAATTGTCAAAGCGATAGGTGCCACGAATGTGGCGGTGCAAGCTTACTGAAAGAAATTGGGTAAGAACATAGATGCGGTTCAACCCACTGTTAATGCAGTTTGAAAGAGGGATGTCAATCAATCGATACTTACCTGCCAGAGGTACCGCCGGCTTCGACCGATATTTAGTCAGTGGCATCAAGCGAGTCCCTTGCCCTCCGCCGAGGACAACTGCAACTGTGTTTTTCATGGCGATTTCCAGTGTTTTTTGATCTGCAATTGAAGGTGCAATCGGTTCGAGTGATGCTGTTACAAAAGCTAAAAAGTCCCTTTCCTAAAATAACGGGGGAGGCAGGACTTGGGAGAGACTCTCAATCCACTTCGTGCAGATAATATAAGTGTTCGATCGTGGCCCTTACCCTTTTACCACAAAGTTCAATAAGCGCCCTGGGACTATTATGGTCTTAACAATTTTTTTATCTGCAAGTAGCTCGATAACACGCGTATTTTCTCGTGCCAATTGTTCGATTTGAGGCTGATCCGCATCGGCTGACACCGTAATTTTGCAGCGTACTTTTCCGTTGATTTGCACAGGAATTTCTACTTCGTTTTCTACAATTTTTGCTTCGTCAAAAATGGGCCAGGGTTCGTAAGCGAGCAACTCTTGGTGACCCAGGGCCTGCCATAATTCTTCCCCAATATGTGGGGCAAATGGAGATAGCAATTGCACGATCGCCTTCATTGCCACACGAGGTCTTTGGCTTTGCTTGGTAAAAAAGTTGGTAAATTCCATCATGCGTGCAATGGCTGTATTGAAAGATAGTTTGGCGATGTCCTCTGTGACCGCTTTGATCGTTTTATGCAAGACACGGTTTTGTTCGTCGGTTGGATCATCATCACATACGGCGGCGTTGAGAGTGACCTCTTCAGCGTTTTCATCGAGAATCATCCGCCAGACCCGGTTTAAGAAGCTGAAGACACCATTTACGCCTTCCATGTTCCATGGTTTGGTCGCTTCCAACGGACCCATGAACATTTCATAAAGTCTTAGTTAGTCCGCACCGTATTCTTTGACCACATCATCCGGATTGATGACATTACCACGACTTTTGGACATTTTTTCGTTGTTTCCGCCTAGTATCATTCCCTGGTTGATCAGTTTATGAAATGGCTCAGGCGTGCTGACCACACCACGATCGTAAAGTACCTTGTGCCAGAAACGAGCGTAGAGCAAATGCAACACAGCATGTTCTGCACCACCCACATAAAGATCGATAGGCATCCAGGCCTTTTCGAGTTCTGGATCAACCAAACAGGTACTGTTTTTTGGATCGATAAACCGCAAGTAGTACCAGCAGGAGCCGGCCCATTGGGGCATGGTATTGGTTTCGCGTTTGTATTTCACTCCGTCGATTACAGGGTAGAGCCATTCGTTGGGTGCCTTATCGAGAGGGGGCTCAGGCCGGCCGTGGGGTTTAAAGTCATCGAGGTGCGGCAAGTCGATAGGTAAGTCAGAAGCTTGAACCGTGCGCACACGTCCAGTTTTGTTGCCATCTTTGTCAAGTTCGTGCACGACTGGAAAGGGTTCGCCCCAAAAGCGTTGTCGGCTAAATAGCCAATCTCGGAGCTTGTAATTTACGGCTTGTCGGCCAACGCCCCGATCGGCAAGCCAGTTCGTGATATCTTCTTTGAATTGTTGGGTCGACAGATTATCAAACTGTCCAGAATTCGCAGCCACACCAAGCCCAGTGTAGACTTGTTCTCCATCTAGAATCTGCATGCGCTCTGCTGGCGTAACCTGGTCCCCCGGATCAACAACGGCCTTGATCTGGATATCAAATTGCTTTGCAAATTCAAAGTCGCGTTCGTCATGGGCCGGTACGGCCATGATGGCTCCTGTGCCGTAGCTGATCAATACGTAGTCGGCGATCCAAATGGGTATTGGTTCATTGTTCACCGGGTTGATGGCGTAGCTGCCTGTGAACACGCCTGTCTTGTCTTTCGAAAGTTCGGTGCGATCCAGATCGCTTTTGGCAGCGGCCTGTTCGCAATAGGCTTTAACACGTTTGGAGTTTTTGGAGGCCGTGAGACGATCGACATACGGATGCTCTGGGGCAATTACCATGTAGGTAGCACCGAACAAAGTGTCAGGTCGCGTGGTGTAGATGCGCAGTACATCCGGGGCCGGTTTGCGAGGGAATATCCCGGATTGCGTTTCGGCCTGATTGCTCCCTCCTTCCTCCAGAGCACTTCCCGCAATTTTAAAATCTACTTCGGCACCATTGCTCCGTCCAATCCAGTTGCGTTGGAGGGCTTTGACACCTTCGGGCCAGTCAAGTTTATCGAGATCTTCTTCCAATCGGCTGGCGTAATCCGTGATGCGTAACATCCACTGCCGCAGCGGCCGACGTTCCACCGGGTGACTACCTCGTTCGCTTAACCCATCGATGACTTCTTCGTTGGCCAATACGGTGCCGAGTGCAGGACACCAGTTGACTGGCGCTTCGCTTTGATATGCCAGGCGGTGATCGTCTTGATATTCACGAATGGCATCGTCACCTGCGCTGGCGACTTCGTCTGGAATCGGCAACTCATGAATGGGTCGACCTTTTTGCTCCGTGGGGTCAAACCAGGTGTCAAAAAGTTGCAAAAAGATCCACTGGGTCCAGCGGAAATATTCGACGTCCGTGGTGGCCAACTCTCGTGACCAATCGTAGCTGAACCCCAGCATCTTGAGCTGACGCCGGAAGGTATCGATATTCTGTTCAGTTTGCACACGCGGGTGTTCGCCCGTCTTAATCGCATGTTCCTCAGCTGGCAGGCCAAAAGAGTCGAACCCCATCGGGTGCAATACGGTCTGACCTTGCATGCGCCCAGCGCGGCAGACGATATCTGTGGCCGTATAGCCCTCAGGATGGCCCACATGCAGCCCATCTCCGCTAGGATAAGGAAACATGTCCAGAGCATAGATCTTTTTACCTTCGGGTAGCCTGGGGGTAGCAAAAGTCTGCTGCTCTTCCCAAAAAGTTTGCCATTTTGGCTCAATTACTGCAGGGTTGTAGCGGGGCATGGGGGATTGTGGGATTCTTAATTGAGTTGGTGGATAGCGGTTTGCAAGGGAGTCCAAAGTGCGATTCTACTCACCCAGGCAGGTGGCGCAAACCGACCTCCCCGTTGACTTTGCTCCATTTCGCTAAGTACGATAGCGGGTTCCCCTGGATTTCGCCTTTCACTCTCCCAGCTTTGCACTTTGCCGATATGTCTGCTATGGAAAAAACAAAAGTTGCCATCATAGGCCTCGGAACAGTCGGTTCGGGTGTGGCCCGTTTGCTGCTCGATTTTGGTGATCGTACGGCACGTCACGCTGGTCGTACATTGTGGTTGGAAAAAGCTGTCGTACGCGATCTGGAGCGGGCACGCGATTGTGACCTGCCTGACGGGATCCTGACCGACAAGATTGAAGAGGTTATCGACAACCCTGAAATCAAAGTCGTCGCTCAGCTCATCGGCGGTTTGGAGCCAGCAAAGTCGATTATGCTCAAGCTGCTTGAGAGTGGCAAAGATGTGGTAACTGCTAATAAGGCACTCTTGGCGGAGCATGGTCCAGAAATATTTGATCGGGCCCGAGAGTTGGGCCGGTGCGTGGCTTTCGAAGCGTCGGTTGCCGGTGGGATACCAATTATCGCTAATATTGGTCAATGCTTATCGGCCAACCAACTTCTTTCTTTGCATGGCATTTTGAACGGAACCAGCAATTTTATTCTTAGCAAAATGCATGAAGAAGGCTTGGATTACTCCGATGTCGTAGCGGAGGCACAGCGGTTGGGTTACGCAGAAGCCGATCCGGCAATGGATGTTGACGGAACCGATGCTGCACAAAAACTTGCCATTCTGGCTCATCTTGGGTTTGGCGCGCGTGTGCATTGGAGCGACATTCCTCGCACTGGGATTGATACGCTCAATATTGCGGATGTGCGTTATGCGCATGAGATGGGTTATAAGATCAAGTTATTGGCTGTTGCCCAACTCGTAGACGAAGGCATCGAGCTGCATGTTTCGCCGACTTTGGTACGCATCGGACGACCACTGGCTGAAGTGGGTGGCCCTTT
This sequence comes from Planctomycetaceae bacterium, assembly GCA_002713555.1. Next base: position 5,763 of record PATG01000092.1, on the reverse strand, counting down.
TAATGCTATTCGTGTTGTAGGCGATGCTGTTGGACCATTGCTGTTTTATGGTCCTGGTGCCGGACAAATGCCGACTGCATCCGCTGTAGCAGCCGACATGATTGATGTCGCTGTGGGACGCTCGCCAATTACTTTCCGCACTTTAGAACTTTGGTCCAATCGTGCAGCCCGTGTCGCTGCTGCCGACTATGCCAACGCTCGTGGGCGTTTCTATTTTCGTTTGACGGTAGATGACAGCCCAGGTGTGCTAGCCGAAGTCACACACGCTTTGGGCGGACAGGATGTTTCTATTGCCTCGGTTTTGCAGCATGAGCTAAACGCAGACAGTGAGTCGATCCCCTTGGTCATCATGACGCACGAAACGACCGAAGGCGCAGCCAGTCGAGCTTGTGAGATAATGAGTCGGCTCGATAGTGTCAAAGAAGAACCGGTGAAAATGTGGGTGCGGGACTGAGAATGAAATACGCCATCATTATCCCCGACGGTGCCGCTGACGAGCCTCAAGAGGGGCTTGACGGACGTACCCCCCTTGAGGCTGCGGACACGCCAGCTATGGATTCTCTAGCGGCAGCTGGGGTTGTGGCACGAGCCTGCCACACACCCAAGTCTCTGCCTGCTGGATCTGAAGTTGGCAACATGAGCTTATTGGGCTACGACCCACTTACCAATTTTACAGGGCGTGCACCCATTGAAGCAGCGGCACAAGGGATTGAGCTTGGAGACGAAGATTGGGCCATTCGTTGCAATCTGGTGACCGTTATTGACCAGGAAATGCGCAATTTTACGGCGGATCATATTTCGACTGCCGAAGCAACTGAGCTGCTGGCTGTTGCTCAAGAAGAATTGGGCAGCAACGCTTTAAAATTTGTACCTGGTGTGAGTTATCGCAATCTACTGATTTGGAATGCGGCTGAGCAGCCGGCTCCCTTTACCATGGACATGCGGGCCTCTCCGCCCCATGACCTTACGGACAAATCCGTGCTTGATAGTTTTCCGCGTGGACCAGGGAGCGATGTGCTCAATAATCTTATGGCTGCAACCAGCAAACTTTTTGCGGATCACCCCGTCAATAAAAAGCGGATTGCTGATGGCAAACTGCCAGCAACCAATGTTTGGCTCTGGGGTATCGGGCGTGCGCCAAAGCTTCGTCCCTTTGCCGAAGTGTATGGACCGCAAGGGGCGATGATCACGGCAGTCGATTTGCTTCGTGGATTGGCATCGCTTGTAGGTTGGCAGCGGATCGAAGTCCCGGGTGCCACAGGCTATACGGATACCGATTATGCCGCTAAAGGACGCTATGCGATCGATGCCCTGGAGGAGGTGGATTTGATCTGTGTCCATGTCGAAGCGCCTGACGAAGCCTCGCACGAGGGCGATTGCGCTGGCAAGGTCAAAGCCATCGAAGAAATTGACCGACACGTTGTCGCACCGCTGGCAGACGCGTTGGCGAAGACTGCCGCATGGCGTGTCATGATCACCCCCGACCACCCGACTTTCCTGAGCACGAAGACCCATACCCACGGCAATGTCCCGGTGGCGCTGGCTGGCACAGGCATTGAGCCAGATGCATTCACCAGTTATGGCGATACAAATGCGGCCAAATCGGAGTTGGCATTCGATGCCGGCTGGCAGACAATGGGGTGGTTCATCCAATCCTAAACCTATTTTCTGTTTGCTCTAAGACTCAGTGTGCAACCTGGTCGTTTTGTCTCAAGCAATAATACTGAGACGCGAACCTACAGAGATTCGGAGGGGTATCTCAAGACCCAATTGAATATGGCATCAACTTTACCTATCAATTTGAACGAGCTTCCTAAGCAATACGATCATGGGGCTGCGCAAGAAAAATGGTATCCATTCTGGGAAAAGCAGGGTTACTTTCACGCTGAAGCAGAGGATCCTCGGCCGCCATTTACGATTGTTATTCCGCCGCCGAATGTGACCGGTGCGCTCCATTTGGGACATGCGCTCAATAACACCCTGCAAGATATCCTCTGTCGCATGAAACGAATGCAAGGATTTAATGTGCTGTGGATGCCAGGGACTGACCATGCGGGCATTGCCACGCAGGCAGTCGTCGAACGACGATTGCTGGAAGAAGAGGGCAAGAGTCGTCACGATCTTGGTCGCGAAGGTCTGGTAGATCGCATCTGGGAATGGAAAGCACAGTACGAAAAACGAATCATTGGCCAACTCAAGCAATTGGGTGCCAGTTGCGACTGGCAACGCACTCGATTTACGCTCGATGATCAATGCGCACAGGCGGTGCAAGAAACTTTTTTCAAGCTCTTTGCAGACAATAAGATCTACCGCGGAAAGCGTCTGGTAAATTGGGACACGTTCTTGCAAACAGCAGTGAGTGATGACGAAGTGTTTCATGATGTGAAGCAGGGACACTTCTGGCACTTTAAGTATCCGGTGATTGGTATCGATGGCGAAGGACCTCAAGCAGACGAACCGACGCATGTTGCCATAGCGACGACGCGTCCCGAGACCATGTTGGGAGATACGGCTGTTGCTGTGCATCCAGACCCAGCCAAACAAATCGATAAAGTGGAAGCCGAACTCCAGGAAAAGCTGGCTGCTGCACCGAACAAAGAAAAGCCAGAAATCGAAGCCCAGATTGTTGCTCTTCGAGAACGGCGCCAAGAGATACTCCCGTGCTTGATAAAGCTTCGGGATATGGCCAGGCGCGGTGTGAAACTACAGTTGCCACTTGCGGATCGACAAATTCCACTGATCACCGACGTATGGGCGAAGCCCGAGCTTGGATCAGGTTGTGTTAAGATCACCCCCGCGCACGATGCCAATGACTACGAAGTCTGGCAACGTAGTATTACCGGATCCGGGCAAGACATAGGTGCAATCAATATTATGAACACCGACGGAACGCTCAATGATCGTGTTCCAGAGAAATACCGTGGGCTGACCATGAAAAAAGCGCGGGATATGGTTGTCCAGGATATGGAAGCTGCCGGTTTTTATGATCCAGAGACAGATCTCGAAGATCGTGAAATCGACCTGGCACATAGCGACCGCTCAAAAACGCCTATCGAGCCTTATCTGGCTGACCAGTGGTTTGTAAAAATGGACGAAACTTGCGTGGGTCCTGAGGCAGGCAAACCAGGACTCGCCCAATCGGCCATGGACGCTGTTGAGGACGGGCGTGTGAAGATAACTCCTGAGCGCTATGCGAAAGGCTATCAAGACTGGCTCAGCGAAAAGAGGGATTGGCCCATCGGCAGGCAACTGTGGTGGGGGCACCGGATTCCGATCTGGTCAAGGCACTTCAACGATTGGCAGCAGTTCACAGGTTCTCCCATGGAAACTGCGGAGGATGGCCAGCGAGATGAATTATCGGATCGACTTTCTAGTGCGGAACAAGTCCACAATACGGTATGCACGCGCTATGTCCATGACGAGGACCCCGATCGGTCTTTCCGCGACGAATGGCCAAAGGAAGGTGGCTTTACTGCCTACGTATGTATCAAAGATCAAGCGGTTGGAGCGACGGACAAAGATTCTAATATCTGTCAATTGTTGGATGAGGTAGGTTTCCAGCAATCGGAAGAAGTTCTGGACACCTGGTTCAGTAGTGCCCTTTGGCCGCATTCGACACTAGGCTGGCCCCAGCAGACACGTGAACTTGCCCAGTTTTACCCCACCAATACGCTGATTACTTCACGTGATATTATAACCCTCTGGGTGGCGCGCATGGTGCTCACGGGGCTCTACAATATGGGTGAGATACCTTTCTCCGAGGTGTACATCCATCCCAAGATTCTCGACGGTTATGGCGAGACGATGTCCAAATCGAAGGGCAATGGCGTCGATCCTCTTGATGTGATCGATAAATTTGGTGCCGATGCATTAAGGTATGGGATTGCTTACCTTACGACTGAGACACAAGACGTGCGGATGCCTGTCGAATTTGAATGTCCGCATTGTGGCGCACCCATCAAACAAACTAAAAAGAATCGTACCCTTCCGAGTGTCGAATGTAATAAATGCAGCAAATCTTTCAGTACGCAATGGGCTGAATCACATGGCACCCCAGAGCAGCAGGCGATGCCACGTGGAGCTGTTACCAGCGAAAGATTTGAGCTAGGTCGTAATTTCTGCAACAAGTTGTGGAATGCTTCACGATTTGCGTTGATGAATCTCGAAGGATTTGAAGCGGCTCCTGTCTTGGACAATCAATTATTGCTGGAAGATCGCTGGCTATTGAGTCGACTGGCGACGGTAACAGGCACGGTTACCACAGCGCTGAGTGAATACCGTTTTGCCGATGCAGCACGTGATCTTTATAGCTTTTCTTGGGACGATTTTTGCAGTTTTTATGTCGAGATTACCAAAGCACGCTTTGCCGTGCCCGAGCAGAGAGCTGTTGCTCAGCGTATTCTGGCCCATGTGCTGGATACGCTTTTAAGGTTGTTGCATCCCATGATTCCGTTTTTGACGGAAGAGGTTTGGCAACTACTCGGGACAGTTGCCCCACAGCGAGGCCTGGAGTCTCCCGCCGAGCCGCCTGCTTCGGTGACGATTGCAGCCTGGCCAAGTGCCAATGCTGCACACGTTGATGGGAATATCGAAAATCAATTTGCTCAATTTCAGGACGTCATGAGTGCCGTGCGGAATATCCGTACGGAGAACAGTATCCCACTCAAGGATTCGATCCGTTTTTGTGTGCGTTGCGATGCACAGGTTGCCAACTTATTACAACCCATGCTTCCTTATTTCGAGTCGATGGCTCAAGCCGTGTCGACAGGCTTAGGGTCGGATGTTGCCGTGCCTGAAAAGTCAGCAAGCAAGCCCATCCATGGTATGGAAGTGCATGTTGATATAAGTGATTTTTTTGATGCCGAAGCTGAAAAAAATCGACTCACCTCCGAGCAGACAAAATTGACGAAATTTCAAAAATCCTTGTCAGGTAAGCTGAAAAACGAAAGCTTCGTCAGCCGCGCACCGGCCGAAGTGGTCCAGGCAGAACGCCAGAAGCTGGCTGAAGTTGAGGATAAACTGGCTGCAATTCAGGCTGCCTTGGACAAGCTCTGAGCGACGGGTAGCTACACCCTGCTTCCTGAATCTATAATGCAGTTGCCTGCAACAACACACCCTGGCAACGACATACCCTAGTCGAGGACACCTACCATGCCCGTGGCAATGGAACTAGCTCGAATCATTATCAGTGAGGTCAACTCTCAGCAGGTAATATTCCTGAAAGAAATTGATGGCGAGCGCACTTTTCCGATTTTAATTGGATTCTTCGAAGCCAAGAGTATCGATTGCGGAGTCAAAAATATTGATACTCCGCGTCCGCTCACACATGACTTGCTAGTGAATACCGTCGAATCCTTGGGCGCCGAATTTCAGGATGTAATCATCAATGAATTAAAAGATCACACTTACTTTGCATCGTTACGGGTTCGGCATGAGGGCGAATTGCTTGAAATTGACGCACGCCCCAGTGACGCAATTGCCGTTTCGGTCACCTGCGATCCTCCACTCCCAATTTACGTGAATGAAGACGTCCTGAATGATGTTTTGGGCGGACAGGGTTTGTAGAAGGGGCTCGGTTTGCAGGATGGATAGGATCTGTAGGGCGGCTTGCCATTCCCCACATGTGTCATTCCGACCGAGCGCAGCGATCGAGGAATCTGCCCCGCAGCTGAGTGGGCAGTAGGCCGGACCAAGCGCAGCGCCGTTCCGGCAGCATCAGTAGCAACTACTTTCCATTCTTTCCACTGCCGGAGCGGCGTCGCT